>JAJAYS010000085.1 GCA_026786065.1 Polaromonas sp. | reverse complement strand
GTGCGGCGCATCTCGGCCAGGCTGGTCATGTCGGCCACCAGGTTGTTGTAGCCAAAGCTCACGCCGCGTTCGCAGGCCATGAAGCGGTCTTCACTCAGGCCTTTTTCGCGCGCGGCGGCTCTAGCCTTGTCGATGACGTTGGTCATGTCCCAAGGCGCCAAAAACTGCCCCTTTTTGATGTTGACCGGCAGGCCAGACTGCGCCACCGCGTGGATAAAGTCGGTCTGCCGGCACAGGAAAGCCGGCGTTTGCAGCACATCGACCACGGCCGATACGGCTGCGATGTGCGCCGCCTCATGCACGTCGGTCAAAAGGGGCACGCGCAGCTCCTGCTTGACCTTCGCCAGAATCTGCAGGCCGCGGTCCATGCCGGGGCCGCGAAAGCTGGTGCCACTGGAGCGGTTGGCCTTGTCGTAACTCGACTTGAAGATGAAGGGTATGCCGAGCGCAGCGGTGATTTCTTTCAGCGTGCCGGCGGTGTCCATCTGCAGTTGCTCGGACTCGACGACGCAGGGGCCCGCGATCAGGAAGAAGGGCCGGTCAAGGCCTATTTCAAAGCCCCAAAGTTGCATGGGCAGGCTACCGCCTTCAAAGGTTTGGCTGCCGCCTGGGCGCCTTGGCCGGCGCCGCTGCGGTGCGCCAGCGCGGCGGCGATGTAGGCATTGAATAGCGGGTGACCGTTCCAGGGCGTGGATTTGAATTCGGGGTGAAACTGCACGCCGATGAACCACGGGTGTACCGCTTGCGGCAGCTCGACGATCTCGGTTAGCTGCTCGCGCTGCGTCAGTGCAGAAATGACCAGCCCGGACTTGCGCAGCGCATCGAGGTAATTGACGTTGGCTTCATAGCGGTGGCGGTGGCGCTCGCCGACCAGGTTGCCGTAGATTTTGTGCGCCAGCGTCCCCGGCTCCACGTCGGAGCTTTGCGCGCCCAGGCGCATCGTTCCGCCAAGATCCGATTTCGCATCGCGCGTTTTGATGGTGCCGTCGGCGTCTTTCCACTCGGTGATCAGGGCAATCACCGGATGCGGCGTCGCCGGATCGAACTCGGTGCTGTTGGCGTCTTTCAGGCCGGCTACGTGGCGCGCGAATTCGATGGTGGCAACCTGCATGCCCAGACAGATTCCGAGGTAGGGAGTGTTGTTTTCGCGGGCAAAACGGGCTGCGCAGATCTTGCCCTCCACTCCGCGCACGCCAAAGCCGCCGGGCACCAGAATGCCGTCGAATTTGGCCAGCCGGGAGACGTTCTCGGGGGTGATGGTTTCGGAATCGACGTACTCGATGACGACTCTGGCATGGTTCTTCATGCCGGCGTGGCGCAGCGCCTCGTTTAGAGACTTGTAGCTGTCCGACAAGTCCACGTATTTGCCGACCATCGCAATGTTGACTTCGGTCTGCGGGTGCTCGAATTCATGCACCAGCTCGTCCCAGCGCTTCAGGTTGGCTGGCGGGGTGTTCAGGCGCAGCTTGTCGCAAATCAGGCCGTCCAGGCCCTGCTCGTGCAGCATGCGCGGCACCTTGTAGATGGTGTCCACGTCCCACATCGAGATCACGCCCCATTCGGGCACGTTGGAGAACAGCGAAATCTTCTCGCGCTCTTCGTTCGGAATGCGCCGGTCGGCGCGGCAAAGCAGCACGTCGGCCTGAATGCCGATCTCGCGCAGTTGCTTGGCGGTGTGCTGGGTCGGCTTGGTCTTGAGTTCGCCGGCTGCGGCAATCCAGGGCACGTAACTCAAATGGACGAAGGCGGAGTTGTTTGGGCCCAGGCGCAGACTCATCTGGCGCACCGCTTCCAGAAACGGCAGCGATTCGATGTCGCCGACGGTGCCGCCGACCTCAACGATCGCCACATCGACCGCATCGGCGGTGCCGAAACCGGCGCCCCGCTTGATGAAGTCCTGGATTTCGTTGGTGACGTGGGGGATCACCTGCACCGTCTTGCCGAGGTAGTCGCCGCGACGCTCTTTTTCGAGCACGCTTTTGTAGATTTGACCGGTGGTGAAGTTGTTGGACTTGCGCATCCGCGTTTCGATGAAACGCTCGTAGTGACCAAGGTCGAGATCGGTTTCAGCGCCGTCTTCGGTGACGAAAACCTCGCCATGCTGGAATGGCGACATCGTGCCCGGATCGACGTTCAGGTAGGGATCAAGCTTGATGAGTGTGACTTTGAGGCCGCGCGACTCAAGGATTGCAGCCAGTGAAGCCGATGCGATTCCCTTGCCGAGGGAAGACACCACACCGCCGGTGACGAAGACAAATTTGGTCATGTCGGTCGCGAACTGCGAGTCCGCCCAGGTGGGAAAGTTCAATTATATGGGCTGCGTTTCGGCTTAAAGGGCGCATTCAATGAACTGATACATTGCGCTCCATGACCCAGGACACAGCACCCACGCGGCCACCCACAGACGCGCCCGCAGCCCTTGGTGAGCCACTCGAACTCTCCGGCCGGCACATCGTGCTCGGCCTGTCCGGCGGTATCGCCTGCTACAAGGGCGCCGAGCTGTGTCGCGAGCTGATCAAGGCCGGTGCTTCGGTGCAGGTCGTGATGACCGAGGCGGCCGAACAGTTCATCACCCCGGTCACGATGCAGGCCCTGAGCGGGCGGCCGGTCTTCACCAGCCAGTGGGACAGCCGGGCGGCCGCCGACGTCGCCAACAACATGGCCCACATCAACTTGTCACGGGGCGCCGATGCAATATTGATTGCGCCTTGCAGTGCCGACTTCATGGCCAGGCTGCTGCACGGCTCTGCCGCCGACCTGCTCAGCCTGCTGTGCCTGGCCCGGCCGCTGGCCGAGGTGCCGCTGCTCCTCGCACCGGCCATGAACCGCGAGATGTACGCGCACCCGGCGACCCAGCGCAACCTGCAGCAGTTGGTGGCCGACGGCGCGACTATTCTTGGCGTCGGCAGCGGGTTTCAAGCATGCGGCGAAACCGGCGACGGCCGCATGCTGGAGCCCGATCAGCTGCTCGACGACGTGATTGCGTTTTTTGCGCCGAAAACGCTGGCCGGCCACAGCGTGCTGGTCACCGCCGGGCCGACTTACGAAGCCATTGACCCGGTGCGCGGCATCACCAACCTGTCGAGCGGAAAAATGGGTTTTGCGATCGCGCGGGCGGCGTTCGAGGCCGGCGCAAGCGTGACGCTGGTGGCCGGGCCGGTTGCCTTGGCCACGCCGCGTGGCGTCTCCAGAATCGATGTCAAATCAGCACAAGAAATGCTCGAAGCCGTTATGGAACGGGCTCAAGCAGCTACTGTTTTCATCGCGAGGGGGGGGGGGGCCTATTGGCGGCGGGCGCTGCCTTTGGAGCCCAAGATAAAAAACGACGGCTCGGGCAACGCGCCAACGCTGGGC
>JAJAYS010000084.1 GCA_026786065.1 Polaromonas sp. | reverse complement strand
GTCGCGGCCGACTTTTTCGACCTCGACATAGCCAAAACCGGTTTCCGGCGCCGTGGGGTAGATGCCGAACACCACAAGCTGCCCGGTAGCCGCGCGGCGGGCAGCTTCGAGCGCATTGGCAACGAAGGCTTCGGTGTCGGGGATTAAATGGTCGGCGGGCAGAACCAGCATGACGGCTTCCGGCCCGTGCTGCTCCACGCAGGCCAGCGCGGCAAGCGCAATGGCCGGGGCGGTGTTGCGCCCCTTGGGCTCCAAAAGATAGCGCACTTTGGGCGGGTCGCTCATTTCCTTGACGACGTCGCGCGTCAAGAAAAGATAGTCCTGGTTGGTCACGACCATGCTGTCGTCGGTGCCGCAAGCCTGGCCGCGTTCTATGGCCTGTTGCAGCAACGAGCATGCACCCAGGCGCATGAATGGCTTGGGCAAAGCCTGGCGCGATACCGGCCACAATCTCGTACCTGCACCCCCTGACAAAATGACTGAAACCAGTTTCATTGACATCCGCGCGGTTTTTTTGTAATCGCGCATTTTACCTTGGGGTCTTCGGTCTCCGACTAGCGCGCTGACACCGCGCTCCCAGTAATGAAGCCGCCTCAACCTGCTCGATGCCTGAACCGCTTAAGTCGTGTTTTGACCGCAAGCCCGTTTCCTCCCCGTCTCTACAAATCCGCTGCCTGGTCGCTGCTGGGTACTCTGGTGCCGATTGCCGCAGCGCTGGCAGCCGTTCCGTTTTTGCTCGCAGCCATCGGGCAGGAGCGGCTGGGGGTGCTGTCGCTGATCTGGATCGTGGTGGGTTACTTCAGCTTTCTGGACATGGGGCTGGGGCGGGCGGTCACGGTGGCGGTGGCTTCTGTGCCGGGTAGCCCGAAAGACGGCGTCGGCATGACCGAAGTGCTGGCTATCGTCGGGACGGCTTCCATGCTGCTGCTTGCGGTGGGCGCGGCGGCGGCGGCCGTGCTCGGCCTGGCGATAGGGCTGTTTGGCGTGCCGCTGCGGGCGTCGTCGCCTGAACTGCAAAACGAGATTCGGCTGGCGCTGTTGTGGATGCTTCCCAGCCTGCCGCTGCTGTTGCTTTCGTCGTCGCTGCGGGGCTACCTCGAAGGGGTGGCCGAGTTCCGCACTGTCAATCTATTGCGCATACCGACCGGGGTGATGCTGGCGGCCGGCCCGTGTATCGCGGCGCTGTACTCCCCTCATCTGGTATGGGCTTGCATCAGCATTTTTGCGGTTCGGCTAGTGCATGCCGCCATGTTGATTGTGCTGATGGGGCGTCAGACCGGCCTAGGTCCCACACGATTGACGGCTGGTTTGGTCGCGCACACTAGCGCGGCCTGGCTGCGGCGGCTGATGGCCTTTGGTGGCTGGGCCACGGTCAGCAATGTCGTTGGGCCGGTCATCGTCTATGCAGACCGGTTTGTCATCGGCTTTGTTCTCGCGGCGGGCTCTATTGCGGTTTACGCAGTGCCATTCGATGCGGTCGCGCGCATGCCGGTACTGGTGGCGTCACTGTGCAGCGTGTTGTTGCCCGAACTGGCCAGGCTGTCGCGCAGCGCGGCGGGCGCGGGGCCTGACCGGCATGCGCTTCAACAGCTGGTCAAAAATTCGGGGGTGCTGAGCGCGTGGGTGGTGGTGGTCATGGTGGGTCTGGGCTGGCTGATCACCCCGGATGCGCTGCAGGCCTGGCTGGGCCATGAGCTTGCCCAACAAAGCACGGAACTGACTCGGGTGCTGATTCTGGCTTTCGGCTTCAATTCGCTGGCGCAGGTGCCTTTCACCGCACTTCAGGCGTTCGGCAAGGTGCGGACGGTGGGGCTCATACACCTTTGGGAGTTGCTGCCCTACTGCCTGGTTTTGTTTGTCGCTATCAGCACTTTCGGGGTGTTGGGGGCCGCGTATGCCGCGTTGATCAGAAGCACGCTGGATTTCGGATTGCTCGCCTGGATGTGGCAGCGTCAAGTGGCCCGGCCGCTTGTAAAAATCGGTGCGTGAAGCATGCAGAACTACAAAGAAAAGCCCGACACCTACTTCGCGCATGCGCGAAAAGAAATTGTGGCCCTTTTGCCGCGCGGGACGGACGGGCAAGGGCGGGGCCTCAGGGTTCTCGAGATCGGGTGTGGAGCCGGGGCTACGTTGGGGTGGCTCAGGCAATCGGGTGTGGCACGCGAAACGATAGGTGTGGAGATCGTCGCGGCGGCAGCCTCGCAGGCGGAGGCCGATGTTGACAAAGTGCATTGCCTGGACTTCGAGCGCCAGGATCTGCCGGCAGGCCATGGGAAATTCGATGTCATCTTGTGCCTCGACGTGCTTGAACACATGGTTGACCCCTGGAAAGCGCTTGACCGGCTGGTCATTGGCTACTTGAAGCCCGGCGGCACGCTGGTGGTCAGCCTGCCCAATGTCCAGCACCACAGTGTGGTGCTGCCGTTGCTGTTCAGGGGGCGCTGGCGCTATCAGAATGAAGGCCTGCTGGACCGCACCCATCTGCGCTTTTTTACGCGCGAAGCAGCAGGAGCCTTGTTGACCCACCCGCAGCTCACAGGGCTCCGCAGTGTGACCCCCGGCTTGGGCTGGCGCACTCGCAAGGGGCTTTTCAATGTGTTGACGGGCGGCATGTTTGCCGGACTGTTGACCTATCAGCATTACCTTTCGGCGGTGAAGCGGTGACGGCCGCGAACAAGCTGGAGCCCGCTTGCGGCGCCGATGCTTCCCCAAGCGTCGCCGGCGGCCCGCCGCGTCCCCAAGTTGATGTCGTGGCGCTGAACTGGAACGGCTGGCGCGACACGATTGCCTGCCTGGCCTCGCTGCAAAAGCAGACCTACACGAACTTCCATTTGCTGGTCGTTGACAACGATTCAACCGACGGTTCGGTGCAGCATATCGGCGAGGCGATGCCGTCTGTCGAGTTGATTCAAAGCGGGGGCAACCTGGGTTTTGGCGGAGGTTGCAATGTCGGCATTCGGCTGGCGCTGGAGCGTGGGGCCGACTACGTGTGGTTGATCAACAGCGACGCGATCGCCGATCCACACGCACTGGCGGCGCTGGTCGGCGTCGCTGAACGCGACGCCGCACTCGGATCGGTCGGATCGGTCTTGTATGAAGCCGGCGAGCCGGACCGCATTCAGCTTTGGGGCGGTGGGCGGGTGCAACTCTGGAGCGGCCAGTGCTACCCCCAGCGTGCGGCTACCTCGCTTGACTTCATCTCCGGTGCCTCGGTGTTGCTGCGCTGCGCCGCTTTGAGGGAGGTCGGGCTTTTCGACGAGGACCGGTTTTTCATGTACTGGGAGGACACCGACCTTGGCCTGCGCCTGCGCCAGGCCGACGGGCGCCGGTGAGTGGGGCCAGCAACGAGCGGCTGGCCCAAACTTTGAGCCAGCAAGTGGCAGGGTATCGCGGTGCGGGGGGAGGTTTTATCCCCCAAAGGCGGGCGCGGTTTTCGCCC
>JAJAYS010000083.1 GCA_026786065.1 Polaromonas sp. | reverse complement strand
GCGGTATTCTGGCCGCCGCGATACTGTTTCTCCCAACCGTTCAGGACCCATTCCATGCCTTCCATTCACGCAAGTTCCATTCCTGTTTTTACCCAGATGCTGCGCGGCCTCAGCGAGGTGCTGCGCAAGGCAGAGGTTCATGCGACAGCCAGAAAAATCGAGCCCGATGTGCTGCTGCAGGCGCGGCTTTTCCCGGACATGTTTCCCTTGCTGCGTCAGGTGCAGGTTGCCACGGATTTCGCCAAAAGCGTGTCGGCCAGGCTGGCCGGCGTCGAGGTTCCCAAGTTCGACGACGGCGAAAAAACCTTCGCTGAATTACAGGCGCGCATCGAGAGAGTGCTGGCCTTCATCGGCGGACTCTCCGCAGCAAAATTCGACGAAGCCGCAAGCCGCGAGATCCTCACGCAGGCCGGCACCCCGAAGGAAAAGAAGTTCACCGGCGAAGCCTATTTGCTGACATACGGACTGCCGCATTTTTTCTTTCACACCACCACCGCCTATGCCATCCTGCGCCACAACGGCGTCGAGGTGGGCAAGAAAGACTACGTCGGAACCTGAGCAACAATATTTAGAAAAATGAGCTTTTATCTCAATGAATAACGGCGTTATCAGCTATTTAAATCATAGCGACTGGAATGTCTTGACCGGCTGTTTGCGCCAAATGCACACGAAAGTTATGTGTCCATGAACACCTCCTCCACCCAGCAGTGGTACGCCCTGCTGCAAAAGCCGTTTTTTGCGCCGCCCGCAGCGGTCTTCGGGCCGGTGTGGGCGGTGCTGTATGGGGTCATTGCGCTCAGCTTCGGCTATGTGCTGGTGCAGTGCCTGCGGCGGCGGCTGCCTTGGGCAACGTTTTTGCCGTTTGCACTGAACCTGCTGTTCAACGCGGCCTACACGCCGATCCAGTTCGGGCTCAGGAACAACCTGCTGGCAAGCATCGACATCGTGTTGGTGCTGGCCACGCTGGTCTGGACGATGGCCGCGATCTGGCGCCGGGTGCGCTGGGTGGCGCTGGTCAATGTGCCGTATCTGCTGTGGGTTTCATTCGCAACGGTTTTACAGCTGAGCATTACCTGGCTGAACTGGTGAGACACGCCCTGTTCATCCTTCCTTTACCTTCGAATCGGACACCTTCACCCCATGCCCCTCCAAGTTATTGAAGCCCAGACCGGGGACTCGCCGGTCGCGACCTTCATCATCATGCACGGCCTCGGTGCCGATGGCGCCGATTTCGTTCCGATTGCCGAGCAGCTCGACCTGCGCAGCGTCGGACCGGTGCGCTTTCTCTTTCCCGCTGCGCCGCGCATACCGGTCACCATCAATGGCGGCTATGTGATGCCGGCCTGGTACGACATTCTGGGCGCCGACCTGGTGCGGCGCGAAGACGAAGCCGGACTGCGCCAATCGCAGACTGAAATCGAAGCGCTGATTGCCAACGAGAAATCACGCGGCATGCCCGCCAGCCGGATCGTCGTCGGCGGGTTCTCGCAAGGCTGCGCGATGGCGCTGATGGTCGGTCTGCGCCACGCCGAGCCGCTGGCCGGTGTGGTGGGGCTTTCGGGCTATCTCCCACTGGCTGCGCAGACTATGGCAGAGCGCAGTGCGGCGAGTCAGGCAACCCCGGTGTTTTTGGCACACGGCAGGCATGACGACGTGGTTCCGCTGGCGCGCGCCATGGCCTCATGCGACGCCCTGCAGGCTTTGGGCTACACCGTCGAGTGGCGCGATTATCCGATGGCGCATTCCGTCTGCCCCGAAGAGATCGATCACCTGGCGCAGTGGTTGCGACGCGTTCTGGCATGACGCCGCCACCGGCACAGCGACTTGTTTGCCGCAGTCCGGGGCGCTCGATGGTGCAAGGGCTGGCCTGAAAAGCCAGTATCGAAAAACCCGAAAGCCGATGGCGGCCTTTTTTTTGGAGTTCGCATGCAGCCTGTTGAAGTGGATAGCGAGCGGCTATGGCAGTCGCTGATGGACCTTGCGCGCATAGGCGCCACCCCCAAAGGCGGGGTGAAGCGGATCACGCTCACAGACCCTGACCGGCAAGGCCGCGACCTGTTTGTCGCGTGGTGCAAGGCCGCGGGCATGACGGTCCGCGTCGATGCAATCGGCAACATCTTTGCCCGCCGCGCCGGCACCAACGCCGCGCTGCCCCCGGTGATGACCGGCAGCCACCTGGATACCCAGCCTTCGGGCGGCAAGTTCGACGGCGCCTACGGGGTGCTGGCCGGGCTGGAAGTAGTGCGCCGGCTGAACGAGCTGGGCATCCGCACCCAAGCCCCGATTGAAGTCGCCGCGTGGACCAACGAAGAAGGCTCGCGCTTCGTTCCGACGATGATGGGTTCGGGCGTTTTTGCGTCGGTCTATCCGCTTGCGGACATGCACAACCAGCAAGACATAGAGGGCATCCGCGTCGGCGACGCCCTCAGGCAGATCGGCTACGAAGGCGACGCGCAGCCGCATGCAGTCGGTGCGTATTTCGAGGCGCACATCGAGCAGGGGCCGATTCTGGAAAACACGCAGACCACCATAGGCGCGGTGCTGGGCGCACTCGGCCAGCGCTGGTTCGACGTGGAGATCACCGGCCAGGACGCGCATGCCGGCCCAACGCCGATGGATCTGCGAAAAGACGCGCTGCTCGCCGCAAGCCGCCTGGTCGTCGAGACCAACCGCGTTGCCCGTAGCTACCCGGACAACGCCCGCGCGACGGTCGGGCACATGCGGGTGTTTCCGAATTCGAGAAACGTCGTGCCCGGTGCGGTCAGCATGACGCTGGACTTGCGCAACGCCAAAGACGACACGCTGCGCGCGATGGTGGACGACCTGACAGCGGCGGCGAAGTTGATTCAAACCGAATGTGCGGTGGCTATTGCCATCAAGCAGGTTTTGTATTTCGAGCCCAGCCATTTCGATGCAACGCTGGTTGACAGCGTGCGCACCTCGGCCGCCGCGCTGGGTTTGTCGTGCCGCGACATCGTCAGCGGTGCGGCCCACGATGCGGTGTACCTGAACCGGGTGGCGCCTACGGCCATGATCTTCGTGCCCTGCGACGGCGGGCTCTCGCACAACGAGCTGGAGAACGCCCGCCCCGACCAGCTCGCAGCCGGAGCCAGCGTGCTCATCAACGCCATGCTGGCTGCGGCGGTCGTCGCCGACGACGCACCCGCAGCCTGAAAATCCTGACAGGCAGAATCAAGCGCATCCGGCAAACCGGCGCAGGCATGGGCAGGCCGTGCCAAAAATCACCGCGGAACGCCCAATTCCAACTCAGAAAGACCACACCATGAATGCGTCCCCCCCACGCCATATCCGGCAACTGTTCGACCTCAGCGGCAAGACCGCCCTGGTCACTGGGGGCTCGCGTGGCCTCGGGCTGCAACTGGCGCAGGCGCTGGGCGAGGCCGGTGCCAAAGTCATGCTGAGTTCGCGCAAGGCGGAGGACCTCGAAGAGGCGGCTGCAGTTTTGCGGGCAGGCGGCATCGACGTGGACTGGATCGCGGCCGACTGCGCCCAAGAGGCCGACCTGCGCCGGCTGGGTGATGAAACCATTCAGCGCTTCGGCCACGTCGATATTCTGGTCAACAACGCCGGGGCCGCCTGGGGTGCTCCAGCTGAAGACCACCCGGTCGAAGCTTGGGACAAGGTGATGAACCTGAACATACGCGGCTACTTCATTTTGAGCCAGCACATCGGCAAGCACAGCATGATTGCGCGTCGGTCGGGCCGCATCATCAATGTCGCGTCGATTGCCGGGCTGGGCGGCAATCCGCGCGAGATGACCACGCTGGCCTACAACACGTCCAAAGGCGCGGTGGTGAATTTCACTCGGGCACTGGGCTGCGAATGGGGCGCCTACAACATCACGGTTAACGCCATCTGCCCGGGGTTTTTCCCCAGCCGGATGACCCAGGGCACGCTGAAGGCGCTGGGCGAAGACAAGCTCGCCGCACACGCGCCACTTGGTCGGCTGGGCGATGACGAAGACCTCAAGGGCCTGTGCGTGCTGTACGCCTCCGACGCCGGCAAGCACATCACCGGGCAATGGCTGGCGGTCGATGGCGGGGTCTCTGCGATTAGCGGCGGGTAAAGATATGGCCCCCACGCTCCCCACTGCGTGTGGTTCGCTGCCCCCCCGAGGGGGCGCATTTTTCCTCGGGGCGGCCCTTCGGAAAAACAGTGGCTTTCAAGCTTGTCGCTTCCCGTAGTGCGCGGCCCAACGAGGGGGCTGTGCTCGCTTGGCGCGGCCCGGCGCTGCGGCAGAGGATGGTTGACGTCTCTCAGGACTATTGAACATGAACTTCGGCGCAGAAATTCCCTTCGTTACCCACCTCGGCTTTGCGCTGGAATTGTTTGAGGGCGGCGCGTCGGCCATCGGCTATACGCCCAAACCCGAACACCTGAATTCGTTCTCGGCCACGCACGGCGGCGCCACCATGACGCTGCTCGACGTGACGATGGCGACGGCGGCACGCAGCGTGCAAAAGGACATGGGTGTCGTCACCATCGAGATGAAGACCAGCTTCATGCAGCCCGCGCCGGGCGACGGCAGTCGGCTGACCGCCAGGGGCCGGTTGATTCACCGCACCGCGACGCTGGCCTTCACCGAAGCCACGCTGTACGATGCGGCGGGAAAAGCCTGCGCCCACGCAACCGGCACCTTCAAATACGTGAAACGCCTGGTCAGCGCCGGCCGAACGGTCAATGGCCTGAACGCGGCAGATGCGCCGCTCTCAACCGATTGACGCGCGCCGGCGCGCAACCCGCCATCCGGCCCAGAATAGTTAGCAAAACAGCCTTATTGCCCAACAAATACGGGCGTATGCAGCTACTTTTTTAATAGCGAAAGATCGCCTTCCAATCCCCCCTATTTTTCTTTGGAGACACCATGCCCCGCAACAGCCAGGTCCTGCTCGACAACCGCCCCAGCGCCGAAGCGCAAGCCAGCAACTTCAAAATGGCCACCAGCGACACCGCGCCGCTGCAACCGGGCCAGGTACTGGTGCGGCACCACTTCCTCAGCCTCGATCCCTACATGCGCGGCCGCATGAACGACAGCAAAAACTACGCCGAGCCGCAGGCGCTGGGCGCGGTGATGATTGGCGGCACGGCCGGCGAAGTCGTCGAGAGCCAGTCGCCCAAATTTGCGCCTGGCGACAAGGTAGTCGGCATGGGCGGCTGGCAGCAGTACAGCGT
>JAJAYS010000082.1 GCA_026786065.1 Polaromonas sp. | reverse complement strand
TGGCGGCGTAAATCCGGCCGGCGCCGCCAGGGGCCATCAAGGTGGTCTTGGCTTCAAAGTCGTGTATGGCGGCGGTTTCCATCTCCACCGCGCTGTCGCCCAGCACATCGCCGTCGGCATCGCGAATCAGGTCCAGGGCCAGCCATTCGACGAAAAAGCTGGTCTTTTCCTTGATGTTTTGCTGGTAGAGCGTGTGCAGCATCGCATGGCCAGTGCGGTCGGCTGCAGCGCAGGCGCGCTGCACCGCCTTCTCGCCGTAGTTGGCGGTGTGCCCGCCGAACGGCCTTTGGTAGATGGTGCCGTCGGGGTTGCGGTCAAACGGCATGCCCATGTGTTCGAGTTCGTACACCACGCGCGGTGCTTCGCGGCACATGTATTCGATGGCATCCTGGTCGCCGAGCCAGTCAGACCCCTTTACGGTGTCGAAAAAATGGTAGTGCCAGTTGTCCTCGGACATATTGCCGAGCGAGGCGCCGATGCCGCCCTGCGCCGCAACGGTATGCGAGCGTGTCGGAAACACCTTGGACAGCACCGCGACGTTCAGTCCGGCCTTGGCCAGTTGCAGCGAGGCGCGCATGCCCGAGCCGCCGGCACCGACGATCACGACGTCGAATTTGCGTTTGGGGAGTTTGGAAGTTGCGGTCATGGTGGATGGAGCGGGGAAAACGTTGCGGCAAGATGGCGCGGGGAAAACGAATTGGGGAACGTCGGCGACTCACAGCCGCCACAGAACCTGCACAGCCCAGCCGCCGCAGGCGACCAGCCAGACCAGCGTCACAACCTGCAGCGTCAGCCGCAGGCCGACCGGCTTGATGTAGTCCATCCAGATGTCGCGCACGCCGACCCAGATGTGATACATCAGCCCGAGGATCACGGTGAAGGTCAGCACCTTCATCCATTGCGGTGAAAACGTGCCGGCCCACTTGTCGTAGCCGATCGGGCCCCGTGTGAACAGCAACTGCGCCAGCACCAGCAGCGTGAAGAGCGCCATCAGCGCGGCAGTCACGCGCTGGGCCAGCCAGTCGCGCAGGCCGTAATGTGCGCCGACGACGAGGCGCTTGGAACCGTAATTGACAGCCATGAGGTTTGCTTCCTGAAAGGTGGGGGTCGGGTTGGCGGTTTGGCGAATTGGCTGCGTGCCGGGAGCTCAGTAAACGCCGAACAGCTTGGCGCCCAGGATCAGCGTCAGCAACACGCTGGAGGCCAGCGTGAAAAGCGCCGAACTCCGGCCGAAAGTCTTGCTGGTGGCGCCGTGGTGGGTGTCCATCCACAGGTGCCGCACCCCGGAAATAAAGTGGTGCAGGAAGGCCCAGATCAGCGCCAGCACCACCAGTTTCCAGAAAAACCCTGGCAGTCCCAACAGGCCGATGTTGAAAGCGGCCTTGAACTTGCCGAACGAGATTTCAGACGACACCGACTTGTCGAACAGCCAGACGATGAAGGGCAGCAGCAAAAACATCAGCGCGCCGCTGACGCGGTGAAGAATGGACACGATGCCTGCGGCTGGCAGGCGGTAACCGGGCAGGTCGGTTATAGCGTTGATGTTGCGGAATTCGGGGCGTTTGGCGGAAGCAGAGGGAGCGCGTTCGGACATAAATTTCGCTTTCTATCGTTCTGTGTAACTGCGTGGTAACCGCCAGGCGCCCCGTGGTTGGCTGGGAGTGATGCACTGCAGCAAATTCTATTGCAATAGAGTGTTAACCCTGACCCCTCGGGACCATCAACCCTGCAGCTCGCGCCGCAGTGCCTCACAGTGCGTTCAGTTCGGCCAGCATCTCGCCAGCGCGCTCGCGCACCGCCTGACGCTCGGCCGGGCCCAGGCGTTGCAGGTTTTTGACCATCAGGCTGGTGCGCGGGTTGGCGGCCATTTCCGCCTCGTGGCAATCCAGGAAGTTCCAGTACAGCGTCGTCATGGGGCATGCCTCGGGGCCGGTTCGCTGTGTCGGCTTGTACTGGCAGCCGCCGCAGTAGTTGCTCATCCGGTGGACGTAAGCGCCGCTGGCAATGTAGGGTTTGGAGGTGAAGCGGCCGCCATTGGCATACAGCGCCATGCCTGCAGTGTTGGGCAATTCAGCCCATTCGACCGCATCGACGTACACCGCCAAATACCAGTCGCACAGGTCCTGGGGGCGGATTTGCGCAATCACGCCGAACATGCCCGTCACCATCAGCCTCTGAATGTGGTGCGAATAACCGTGCGCCAGCGTTTGCCCGAGGCACTGCCGCATGCAGTTCATCTTGGTTGCGGCGGTCCAGTACCAGGCCGGCAAAACGTTGCCATGCCCGAAATGGTTGGCTTCTTTTAGGGCTGGCATGTCAAGCGCATACACCCCGCGGATGAACTCCCGCCATCCGAGAACCTGCCGGATGAAGCCTTCAACACTGGCCAGGTCCAGGCCGCGCTCGCGCCAGGCGGTTTCGGCTGCGACGACGACTTCGAGCGGGTTGAGCAGCTTCAGGTTTAGCGAACTCGACAGCAGCGCATGCCAGCCAAAGGGCATGTCCGTCCACATCGCGTCCTGATGCGTGCCGAACTGCCCGAGGCGGTGGTCGATGAAATCGGCGAGTGCCCGCAAGGCCTCGGCGCGGGTCACCGGCCAGTTGAACTTGCCCAGGTTACCAGGATGGCTGCCAAACTGGTCTTCAACGACTGCCATCACCTCGCGGGTCAGCGCGTCTGGCGCGTACTCCGGCGCGGGCGGCACCGCCTGCGGACCGGCCCTGCCAAACCCCTTGCGGTTTTCCAGGTCGAAGTTCCACTTGCCACCGACGGGCGCGTCGCCGTCCATCAACACCCGGTGCTGGCGCCGCATGACGCGGTAGAAAAATTCCATGCGCAGGCTGGTCGATTTGCCGGCCCATTTGCGAAACTGTGCCGGGCTGCACAGAAAATGCCGGTCTTCGTGCCAAAGTATTGAATCATTTAGCTCGTGAGCCCAGTTTTTTCGGGCGTAAACAGCTATGTTTTTTATAGCGACTGTCAGGCTTTCCCGAACCCGTAGGTCACCGGGCTCTACGCCAAGCACGCGCTGCGGCCGGTGCTGCGCGATGGCGGCGGCCAGACCGGCGGCAAGCGTCGCGTCGCCTTCACTCTCCAGCGCGCGGTAGGCGACCCGCCAGCCGCGATGCCGTAATTCCTGCGCGAAATGGCGCATTGCCGACAGGAACAGCGTGGTGCGCGCCTTTGCCGACCACACATGCGTCGATTCTTCACGGGCCTCGACCATCAGCACCACGTCTTGCGTCAGGTCGATGCCGTCAAAAGCTGCCGAGTGCCGATCGAGTTGGTCGCCGAGGATCAGGATCAGGTGGCGACAAGGCACGTGTTCCGGCTGGGTCATGCGGAGGGCCCTGCGACGTTCGGGGGGTCACCGGCGGGGCAGTCTGCCGGCTCAGCCGGCTGGCGGGCCGCTTTCAGTCGGCGGCAGGCGTCGGAGCAATACTTCACTTCGGCCCAGTTTTTTGCCCAGCTTTTTCGCCAGCTCATAGGCCGCCCGCAAGCCTCGCAGATTTTGGTCGGCAGCGCCGATTTGTTGCCTTTGAAGTTCATTTAAGCAACGCTAGCCCAGCGTGTTGTGATAGTGGTGGGTGTCGGTGCGGTAATAACCGCGCCGCAGCTCCATCGGCAGATCGTTGTAGGTGTAGGCGATGCGCTCGACACTCAGCAGCGGCGTGCCTGCGGCAACATTGAGCAGGGCTTCAAGCCCGCCCGCAGCGGATACGGCGCGGATCTTTTCGTCTGCCCGCACCATGCGCACATTGAATTCGGTTTCAAACAGCTCGTACATCGGCCCGTGGTAATCGGCCAGCCGCTCGGCCGTCAGGCCTTTGAACGGTGCTGCGGGCAGCCAGATGTCTTCGACGATGGTTGGCGCACCGCCATAGCTCAGCACCCGCCGGGCCTGCAGCACCGCGTCGCCGCTGCGCAGCGCCAGCGCGCGCGCCACATCGGCGCTGGCGCGCATACGCCGGCAGTCGATGACGTCGCGCTGTGCCGGGCCTTCGCTTCCCGGCTCGCCCAGGTCGGGCACCAGCTTGAGAAACCGGAACTGCACCTGCTGCTCGGCGTGGGTCGCGACGAACGTGCCCCTGCCTTGGCGCCGCACCACCAGGTTGTCCGCGGCCATCTCGTCGATTGCCTTGCGCACCGTGCCCTGGCTAACGCGAAACCGCGCGGCCAGCTCGATCTCTGACGGAATCGTTTCGCCCGGCTTCCATTCGCCGGCCTGCAGGCTCTGCAATATCAGCGACTTGATCTGCTGGTACAGCGGGCTGAACGCGGGCGCGCCGCTGCCTTCGGCCTGCACGGGGACTGCGGCTGTCTGGGGCGAGAGAGTCGTCGGTGTGCTTGGGGAAGCAGCCATGCGGCACGCGGGAACAGGAATGAAAAAAGGGGAAAAACGAGGGGCTGGTGGGACAACATTAATCGGCCTCAATCTTATCTTATATAAGACATAAGACAAATTGACCGTCCCGACTTTCGGCGATAAACTTGGCTCTCGGTTTTGAGCCCGCCTTGAGCCCGGTTTGAGCCCGCTGCGCCCGTCGCCACGAGGCAACCGTTCGCGTACCACCGCGATTTCCCAGCCCGGCGGTGTACATGCCATCACCGCCCATTTTTGGAGTTCCCAATGAGCAAAAAGCCTGTTCGTGTCGCCGTCACCGGTGCCGCCGGCCAGATCGGCTACGCCCTGTTGTTTCGCATTGCCTCGGGAGAAATGCTCGGCAAAGACCAGCCGGTGTTCCTGCAACTGCTCGAAGTCCCTGCCGAGGGCCCGCAAAAAGCGCTCAAGGGCGTGATGATGGAACTCGACGACTGCGCCTTCCCGCTGCTCGCGGGCATGCAGGCGCACGGCGACCCGATGACCGCCTTCAAGGACGCCGACTACGCGCTGCTGGTCGGCTCGCGGCCGCGTGGCCCCGGCATGGAGCGCGCCGAGCTGCTGGCGGTCAATGGCGCAATTTTCACCGCGCAGGGCAAGGCCCTTAATGCTGTGGCCAGCCGCAACGTCAAGGTGCTGGTGGTCGGCAACCCGGCCAATACCAACGCCTACATCGCGATGAAAAGCGCCCCCGACCTGCCGCGCAAGAACTTCACCGCGATGCTGCGTCTGGACCACAACCGCGCTGCCAGCCAGATCGCTTCCAAAACCGGCAAGCCGGTCGCCGACATCGAAAAACTGGCGGTCTGGGGCAACCACTCGCCCACCATGTACGCCGACTACCGCTTCGCGACGATCAACGGTGAAAGCGTCGCCAAAATGATCAACGACCAGGACTGGAACGCCAACACTTTTTTGCCGACCGTCGGCAAGCGCGGCGCGGCCATCATCGAGGCGCGCGGCCTTTCTTCCGCCGCCTCGGCCGCCAACGCCGCCATCGACCATATGCGCGACTGGGCGCTGGGCACCAGCGGCAAATGGGTCACGATGGGCATACCGTCAGACGGCCAATACAGCATTCCAGCCGATGTGATGTTCGGCTTCCCGGTGACCTGCGAAGCCGGTGAATACAAGCTGGTTGACGGCCTCGAGATCGACGCTTTCAGCCGCGAGCGCATAGACAAAACGCTCAAGGAGCTGCAGGACGAACAGTCCGGCGTGGCGCATTTGCTCTGAATAAGGTCGTCATCCTGAAAAAAACGCGGTCAGCCATAAGAAACGCTGTCATCCCGGACTTGCTCCGGGATCCATGCAGCGATCCCCAGGTACGTTGCGTGGCTTGCGCGTCAAGCCCGCAATGACGAAGCCGTGATGACACAGTCAGAGCCCACCATGACCCACCCCCGCGACATCCTTCTAGGTGCGCAAGCCGCGGCCAGCGCCATCCCGGTTTGCGACCACTACAGCGGCGTCGAGGCACGGATGCGCAAAAGCCTGCAGTTGCAGGCCGAGATGACCGAAGAGTTCGGCGCTTGCGTCTTCGACGTCAGCCTGGACTGCGAAGACGGCGCGCCGGTCGGCGGCGAGGCCGATCATGCGCAGATGGTCATCGAGCTGGCACTGGCCGCGCCCGCCGGCGCACGCATTGCGGTGCGGGTGCATCCGGTCGATCACCCGGCTTTTGAGGCCGACATGGCGGCCATTGCCGGCCGGCTGTCGCAGCGGCTGGTGCACATCATGGTGCGCAAGGTCGAGTCGGTAGCCGACGTGCTGCGCGCCGAGCAGGCGCTGCTGGCGGCGTCCGCTGGCGCCTTGCCGCTGCATGTGCTGATCGAATCGCCGGCGGCGGTGCACCGCGCTTTCGATATCGCTGCCCATCCGCGCGTGCAGTCGCTTAGCTTTGGCCTGATGGATTTCGTCTCCAGCCACGGCGGCGCCATTCCCTCCGACGGTATGAGCGGCAAAGGCCAGTTCACGCACCCGCTGGTGGTGCGCGCCAAGCTCGAAATCGCGTCGGCCTGCCACGCCCACGGCAAGGTGCCGTCGCACTGCGTCGTCACCGAATTTGGCGACGCTGCGGCGATTCAGGCGGCGGTCGGCCGTGCCGCCCTCGACTTCGGCTTTACCCGAATGTGGAGCGTCCACCCGAACCAGATCCGGCCGATTCTTGAGGCTTTCGCGCCACAGCAGGCCGAGGTCGAAGTCGCTATCAAAATCATAGCTTTTGGCGCCCATGAAAATTGGGCTCCGATCAGTTTTTTTGGGAAATTGCACGACCGTGCCAGCTACCGATACTTCTGGCATGTGCTCGAGCGTGCGCACCGCACTGGCCGCGCCCTGCCGCCCGAGGCGCAGAATTACTTTGCCGACGTCGGGGCCTCCCCCTGAAACCGCCGAGCCTCAACCACATTGCAAGGACCACCATGAAATTTCTGATCACCACCGCTCTGGCTCTTGCGTTGCCGCTGACCGCGCTGGCACAAACCGCCGCGCCAGCGGCCGCCGCACCCAAAGCCGCTCCCAAAGCAGCGGCCACGCAAAGTGGCAACGACGCCGCACAGCAGAAAAAAGCACCGATCCGGCGCTCCGCTGCCAAGGCGGTCGAAGAAAACACGCCCATCGATACCGACACCAGCATCATCCTAAGCGACGAAGACCTGGAAATCGCCAAGCGGGTTTATGTTGGCAGCATTCCCTGCGAGCTTGGCGCCTCGGTCACCATCACCGCCAACGAGAAGCGCCCCGGCTTCTTTACGGTCGCGGTGAACAAAGGCGCGCGCTTTTCGATGCATCCGGTCGGCAGCCGCACCGGCGCGATCCGGCTTGAAGACCCGCGTGCTGGCGCGTTGTGGCTGCAGCTCGGCAACAAGTCGATGCTGATGAGCCAGAAACTCGGCCAGCGCCTGGCCGACGAATGCATGAGTCCGGCGCAGGTCACCTACGCCGACGAGTTGAAAAAGAACCCGATTCCCGGCATTCTCGACACGCCAAAAATCGTGATCAAGTAAACCGGCAGGTGCGCCCCGGCCGGGCCCCCTGAACTTTTCTACACCCTGAGGAAAACCGCGCCATGTCATCCGAATTTCTCCAAACCTACCGCACCCATGTCGCCGAGCGCGCTGCCCAGGGCATTCCGCCCTTGCCGCTTTCGGCCGTGCAGACCGGCGAGGTCATCGAGCTGCTGAAAAACCCGCCCGCAGGCGAGGGCCGCTTTTTGATGGAGCTGATCACCCACCGGGTGCCGGCCGGTGTCGATGACGCGGCCAAGGTCAAGGCCAGCTATCTGACGGCCGTGGCGCACGGCGCCGAGCAAGGCACGTTGATGTCGCGCGAGAAAGCCACGGAACTGCTCGGAACCATGCTGGGCGGCTACAACATCAGCGGGCTGGTCGATCTGCTGGACGACGCTGATCAGAACGTGGCGAACCAGGCCGCCTCCGGGCTGAAGAACACCTTGCTGATGTTCGACCAGTTTCACGACGTCAAGGAAAAAGCAGACAAGGGCAACCGCCAGGCCAAGGCGGTGCTGCAAAGCTGGGCCGACGCCGAATGGTTCACCAGCCGGCGGGAAGTGCCGCAGTCCATCATGCTGACGGTGTTCAAGGTCGCAGGCGAGATCAACACCGACGACCTTTCGCCAGCACCGGACGCATGGAGCCGGCCCGACATTCCGCTGCACGCGATTGCCATGCACAAAAACGCCCGCCCCGGCGTCACGCCAGAGGTCGATGGCAAACGCGGCCCGGTGAAGTTTATTGAAGAACTCAAAGCCAAAGGCCACCTGATCGCCTACGTCGGCGATGTCGTCGGCACCGGTTCATCGCGCAAGTCGGCGACCAACTCGGTTTTGTGGTGGACCGGGCAAGACATTCCCTTCGTCCCCAACAAGCGTTACGGCGGCGTCTGCCTCGGCAGCAAGATCGCGCCAATTTTCTACAACACGATGGAAGACTCGGGCGCGCTGCCGATCGAGCTCGACGTCAGCCAGATGGCGATGGGCGACGTGATCGAGCTGCGCCCTTACGAAGGCAAAGCGCTGAAAGACGGCAAGGTGATTGCCGAGTTCGAAGTGCGCAGCGCGGTGCTGTTCGACGAAGTGCGTGCCGGTGGCCGTATTCCGCTGATCGTCGGCCGCGGCCTGACCGGCAAGGCCCGCTGGGCGCTCGGACTGCCGGCTTCGACGCAGTTTCGCCTGCCGCAGGCGCCGGTGCAAAGCCAGCGCGGCTTTACGCTGGCGCAAAAGATGGTCGGCCGTGCGGTCGGCCTGCCAGATATTGACGGCAAGAGCCAGGGCGTGCGCCCCGGCACGTATTGCGAACCGAAGATGACCTCGGTCGGATCGCAGGACACCACCGGCACCATGACCCGCGACGAACTCAAAGACCTCGCTTGCCTCGGCTTCAGCTCCGACCTGGTGATGCAGTCGTTTTGCCACACGGCGGCGTATCCGAAGCCGGTCGATGTGAAGATGCACCACGAATTGCCGGAGTTCATGCAGACGCGCGGCGGCATCAGCCTGCGCCCTGGCGACGGCATCATCCATTCGTGGCTCAACCGCATGCTGTTGCCCGACACCGTCGGCACCGGCGGCGACAGCCACACCCGCTTCCCGATCGGCATCAGCTTCCCCGCAGGCTCTGGCCTGGTGGCGTTTGCCGCTGCCACCGGCGTGATGCCGCTGGACATGCCCGAAAGCGTGCTGGTGCGCTTCAAGGGCGAGCTGCAGCCCGGCGTCACGCTGCGCGATCTGGTCGGCGCGATTCCGCTGTATGCCATCAAGGCCGGCCTGCTGACGGTCGCCAAACAGGGCAAAAAGAACATTTTTTCGGGTCGCATCCTGGAGATCGAAGGCCTGCCGAATTTGAAGGTCGAGCAGGCTTTCGAGCTGAGCGACGCGTCGGCCGAACGCAGCGCTGGCGGCTGCACCGTGCACCTGAACAAAGAGCCGATCATCGAGTACATCAACAGCAATGTGACCATGCTCAAGTGGATGATCGCCACCGGCTACGGCGACGTGCGCAGCATCAAACGCCGCATCGAGGCGATGCAGGCCTGGCTGGCCAACCCGCAGTTGCTCAAAGCCGATGCAGATGCCGAATACGCCGCCGTCATCGAGATCGACCTGGCAGACATTCATGAACCCATCGTTGCCTGCCCGAACGACCCGGACGACGTGAAAACGCTCAGCGACGTGGCCGGTAGCCAGATCGATGAAGTCTTCATCGGTAGCTGCATGACCAACATCGGCCACTTTCGCGCTGCGTCCAAGCTGTTAGAGAACAAGCGCGACATTCCGGTCAAGCTCTGGATGGCCCCGCCGACCAAGATGGACGCCCGCCAGCTCAGCGACGAGGGCCACTACGGCGTACTCGGCGCGGCCGGTGCCCGGATGGAAATGCCCGGCTGCAGCCTATGCATGGGCAACCAGGCGCAGGTCAAGGAAGGCGCGACGGTGTTCTCAACGTCCACCCGCAACTTCCCGAATCGCCTCGGCAAAAACTCCAACGTCTATCTCGGCTCGGCCGAACTCGCGGCGATCTGTTCCAAGCTCGGCCGCATCCCGACCCGGGCCGAATACATGGCCGACATGGGTGTGTTGACGGCAGCCAGCGAAACCGTCTACCAGTACCTGAACTTCGACAAGGTGAAGGATTACACCGACATGGCGGACACGGTGAAAGACGGCGTGCCGGCTTAACAGGATTCACCCGCTTCGTGAAAAAGCGGCCCTCGGGCCGCTTTTTTTCTATCCGCGCGAATGCGGCGCGAGTCCGGCAGGAGGCGCCGTCACGGGGCTGTGAGGGCAGAGCTCTGCGCAGGCCCGGTCAGCTGCTGCGCAAACCTCGCAAGCTTCGTCTAATAACTATCTTGGAGACTCCCGTGAAACCCACAGTCCTCGGGGGCCTCGGCCTGCTGGCCATGGCTGCTGCTGGGTTGCCGCTTCAAGGCCACGCGCAAACCTTCCCGAACAAGCCGGTTCGCATGGTTGTGCCCCAGGCTCCGGGTGGTGCGTCGGACCCGCTGGCCCGCATCGTCGGACAGAAGCTGTCGGAAAAATCGGGTCAGCCGGTGCTTGTTGAAAACCGGGCCGGCGCCGGCGGCAACATCGGCATGGATGCGGTCGCCAAAGCGACGGGCGACGGCCACACGCTGCTGATGTCTTACGTCGGCTCGCACGCGATCAACGTCAGCATCTACAAAAAATTGCCGTTCGACCCCGAGGTCGATTTTGTCGCGGTGGCGACGCTGGCCAATGTGCCCTTCGTCGCAGCCGCAACGGCCGCGCTGCCGGTCAGCAACATCAAGGAGCTGGCGGCCTACGCAGCCAAAAACCCGGTGTCTTTCGGCTCGGCCGGCAACGGTTCGGTCAACCACTTGCTCGGCGAAATGTTCGCAAGCGCCAGCCAGGCCAAGATGCTGCATGTGCCGTACAAGGGCGCGGCGCCGGCGCTGACCGACCTGATTGCCGGGCAGATTCAACTGGTTTTCACCAGCCTGCCGTCGGTGGCGCAACACATCCGTGCTGGCACCGTCAAAGGCCTTGGCGTGACCGGCGACCAACGCGCGCAGGCCTTCAAGGACATTCCGATAGTGGCCGAGTCGGGCTATCCGGGCTTCGTCATCAATCCGTGGTTCGGCCTGTTCGCTCCAAGGAGCACGCCGCCTGCCGCGGCCGCGCAGATCAATGCCGACATCAGGCAAATCCTGCAGGACCGCGACACGCTGGAGAAGTTCGCCGTGCTCGGTGCCGAGCCTCTGGACAGCACGCCGCAGGCCTTTGCAGCGATGCTGACCAAAGACATCAAAACCTGGGCGGCTGTGGTCAAAAGCTCAGGCGCCAGCGCCGAGTAAAGGAGCAACTTGATGAAGATCAGGCGGATTGCCGGGGCGCTGGGCGCAGAGATTTCGGGGGTCGATCTGGTCCAGGGCGTTTCTTTGGAACTGGCCTGCGACATTCGCCAGGTTTTCCTGCAGCATCAGGTGATTTTTCTGCGCGATCAGCATCTGACCCCAGCGCAGTTTCTGGCCTTCGCGCAGGCAATGGGCCGGCCGGTCGAGTACCCTTTCGTCAAAGGCCTGGACGGCTTCCCGCACATCATCCAGGTCAAGAAGCTGGAGCACGAAACCGTGAACTTCGGTGGAATCTGGCATTCCGACACGACCTACCTTGACCTACCTTGACCTACCTTGACCTGCCGCCTATGGGTTCGATGCTGCTGTCGCGTGAGGTGCCGCCTTACGGTGGCGACACCCTGTTTGCCAGCCAGTACCTGGCCTACGACACGCTGTCGGCCACCATGCAGAGCCTGCTCGTCGGACTCATCGGCATCAGCAGCTCGGCGAACGCCGACGTGTCGAAGACGCGCGAGGACCGCATAAAGAACGGTGGCAAGGACGCTGCCGCCCCCAGGGAACACCGCGCCGAGCACCCGGTCGTCCGGACCCATCCTGAAACCGGCCGCAAGGCCCTGTATGTCAACGTCGCGCACACCTCGGGCATCAAGGGCCTGAGCGACGCGGAAAGCGCGCCGCTGCTGCAGTTTTTGTTCGCGCACCAGGTCAAGCCGGAGCTGACCTGCCGCTGGGCCTGGGAGCCCGGCGCCATCGCCTTCTGGGACCACCGCTGCACCCAGCACAACCCGGTCAACGACTACCACGGCTTTCGCCGCATCATGCAGCGCATCACGCTCGAGGGCGACAGGCCGGTCTGAAAGAATTTTCGAAATGCGCACAGTCACAAAACCGAACCGCCCGCCGCTGAACCGCGTGGCCAGCGCTTCAAACCGCTGACCTGGGACACGCTGACCCAAAGGCAACTTTCGATGGTCGAGAGCGTGCTGTCCGGCCAGCGCGGCTCGCTACAGGGGCCGTACAACGTCTTGCTGCGCAGCCCCGAACTCGGCGACCTGGCGCAGAAGTTCGGGGCGCACACGCGCTTTAACTCGTCGCTGCCGCTGGCGCTCAACGAGCTGGCGATCTTGCTGGTGGCGCGTTTCTGGAGCAGCCACTTTGTCTGGTGGGCGCACAAGCGCATCGCGCTCGAGGCGGGGCTCGACGCCGCGCTGGTTGCTGCGATTGCAAGCGGCGCCAAGCCGCCTGCCTTGCCGGCCGATGTCGCCGCCGTCCACGACTTTTGCAGCGAGTTGCTGCAAACGCGGCGCGTTGGCGACCAGACCTATGCGGCTTTGGTGGCGCAGTTCGGTGAGGCCGGCGTCGTCGATGTAATGGGAACCCTGAGTTACTACACGCTGGTCAGCATGACGCTCAATGTCGATCAGTACCCGCTGCCGGACGGCGCCGAGCCCGAGCTGCTGCCGCTCACCGGCTCAGTAGATAGAACCTGAAAAATAACAAAAAAGTGCTTTAAGCCCGCTAAATACGGGCGTAAACAGCTATAAAAAAAGTAGTTAAAAGCAGGCGCATCGGTGCCCGTAGCAGCACTGGCGGCCGCGTGCCCAGCCACTCACCCGCCCGATCTGACCCATTCCAGCAACAGGTTGTTGGACGGCAGCGCATGCCGTGCACGCAAGCGGAAACCGGCGCGCCCGGCCTCGGCCGCCACATCGGCCAGCCGCCGTATGCCCCAGGCCGGATCGCGCGTGCGCAGGCTGCCGTCAAAGGCCGCATTGCCTGCAGAGGTGGGCACGCCGTCTTCGATGTACGGGCCGTAGGTCAGCAACACGCCGGTGCTGGACAGGTGCCTGGCCGCGCCCTGCATCAGTGCAGTGCAAGCCTGCCACGGGGCAATATGAATCAGATTTGCGCAGTAGATCGCGTCAAAGCGTTTGGTAAATCCATCGGAGGCCGTCGGCCATGGGCAGGCCAAGACGTCGAGCTGCAGCG
Organism: Polaromonas sp.; assembly: GCA_026786065.1. GTDB lineage: Bacteria > Pseudomonadota > Gammaproteobacteria > Burkholderiales > Burkholderiaceae_C > Polaromonas. Next base: position 4,660 of record JAJAYS010000082.1, on the reverse strand, counting down.
GTGGCCGAATGTTGGGTAGTGCGGATCGCGCGCGGTATTCCGCGATGACGGGGAGCGCAGCGCTATCGGCATCGGTCGGCTGCCAAGTCCAGCGCGGCATCGCCGCAGCGAACCAGCAGGAATGCTGGCCAGTGCCGGATGCAATTTCAAGCGCCTGCCCGCGTTCCTGCAGGGCGTGAAGCAGGCTTTCAAGAATCGGCTGCCGGTTACGTTCTGCGGCGGGGCTGAAGGGAAGATCGGTCATTCGGTCATGCGGTCATGGCAATGGGGTGTTGCCCCGATTGCAGCATGAAAGCGGCCCGCGCCACCAGCCGAACCTGCCGGCCGTTTTACTTGTCTTTGGCCGGAGTCACGGTAACCTTGGGAACTTCGACCTTTTTCTCTTCGGTCTTGATGGTTGGCACCGTCACGGTTTTCTCGGTGGTGCCCATTTTGACGTCGGGTGCGGTCACGTCGTACTTCGGCAGCGTGACGTTGCCTTCCTGGGTTTTTTCGACTTTGGGTAGCGTGACATTGCCTTCTTGTGTTTTCTTGACGTCGCAGGCCGAAAGGGCAAGAACGCCAGCGATCACCGAAGCAGCAACCAGTGTGGATTTGATCATGTGCATCTTTCTGCAAGTAGTGTTGTAGAGTGAACCAGCCGCGATAAGCGCGGTTTAAAGAGCCGGGTGGATGTATTCCAGCTACCAGTGTCTGTGGGACGATGCAAATCGGGTGTAAGCCCCGTCGCAGCAACGGCGTACGCCTGAGGCTTACATTGCTGAAGTTGCACAGGAGGTCCGGCGCGCGGTGCACGCTGCGCGGCTATTTTTTTCAGGAGTCTTTACATTGAATTTGAATTTGGCGCACCGCTTTTGTAGCGCCGGTGCCGGCGTGGCGATGCTGGGGCTGGCGCTGGCCCTGACAGGCTGCGCCGGCAAGGCGCAGGTGTTTGGGTTGCAGGAGAACTTCGCCTCGTCGGAAACCCATTCGCGGCTGTTCGACTCGACGCCGGCCCAGACCTGCGAGGCGGGGCGGCGTGCCCTGCTCAGTCAGGGTTACGTCATCAACACCACCCGTCCCGATTTGATCGAAGGCCGCAAGAATTTCCAGCCTGACCTTGAATCGCACCTGCAAATTGAGATCCGCTTTGTTTGTGCGCCAGACTCGGCTGATGGGCAGGTCAGCCTCGGCTTCGTCACCGCGCTGCAAGACCGCTATGCGCTCAAGAAGAGCAACAACTCGGCCAGTCTGGGGGTCGGAATGCTGGGCTCGGTGTCGCTGCCGTTTTCGGCCAGCAGCGATTCGATGGTCAAGGTTGCGAGCGAGACTGTGTCGTCGCCGCCGTTTTATGACAGCTTTTTTGATTTGGTGCGGGGCTATCTGGCCAGCGCCGAAGCGCCGGGCATCATGCCCTGAGCGGGCACCGGGTGCCGACTGGTAGATAAAGGCTTTGGCCTCGGCGCTGTGACGAACGCCGCGCCGCCGTTCCCCCCGGTCCCGCCGTCCCGTCGGTCCCGCCGGGCGTTTCAGGGCGGCGAAAAGCTCGACAAATAGTCGGCCACCAACTCCAACTCATCGGCAGCCAGCCCCTGCGCGGCCGAGGTCATCGTGCCGTCGATGTCGGCCCGGGTACCGGCCTTGAAGCCCTTGAGTTGGGTCAGCAGATAGGCCTTGTGCTGGCCGGCGACGCGCGGAATGTGCTGCTGGCCGACGAAGGTCGGCGTGTGGCAGGCAACGCAGTTGTTTTTCTCGGTGACGGCCCGCGCCCTGGCGACTTGATCGTCGGGCATCTTGAGTTTGGGCGGCGCGAGCCTCAAGGAAGCGTAGAAGAGCGACAAATCGTTCAGGTCGGCGTTGCTGAGTTTTTCGACAAACGGCGTCATTTGCGCGTTGACGCGCCGGCCCTCTCGAAACATGTACAGCGCCGAAACGATGAACTGCGCCGGCTGGCCCGCCAGGGATGGAATTTCCGGGCTCGGCGAATTGCCGTCGGCGCCGTGGCAGGCCGCGCACACCTGCGCTTTTGCCCGGCCTTCTTCAAGCCCGGCGTGCACCGGCAGTGCGAGGGCCGCAAAAGCCAGAGCGGCGGCCTGCGCCACCACCGCCCGGCTGCCCCGCCGCGCGCCCAGGGCAAGGTGCGTGAAGCGGGGGTGTGTCATGCTGCCTTTTTGGCGTAGCTGACGCGGTACAAGATGCCGTTGAAGTCGTCAGAGAACAGGATGGAGCCGTCCTTCATCTGCAACACATCGACCGGGCGGCCCCACATCGGTGGATCGGCCCGGTCGTTCTCCAGGAAGCCGCTGACGAAGGGGTGCTTGGTAACTTTGCCCTTGTTATCGACCGTCACGCGGATCACGTCGAAGCCCTGTTTTGGGTCCCGGTTCCAGGAGCCGTGCTGCGCGATCAGCATGCTGTTTTTATAGTCTTTCGGAAACATGCTGCCGGTGTAGAACTTCATGCCCATAGGCGCAATATGCGCGCCGAGGTTCATCACCGGCGCGGTGAACTCCTGGCAGCTGCGGCTCTTGCCGAAAACCGGGTCGAGTACGTCGCCCTGGTGGCAATACGGGTAGCCGAAATGCTCGCCTTTGGTTTTGACGACGTTCAGTTCGTCGTGCGGCAGGTCGGTGCCCATCCAGTCGCGGCCATGCTCGGTAAACCATAGCTGCTTGGTAACAGGGTGGAAGTCCATGCCGACGCTGTTGCGAACGCCTTGTGCGTAGTTCTCGATGCGTCCGCTCTTGGGATCGACGCGCAAGATCGCGGCCTCGTTGTAGGTCGGCATCACGATGTTGTCGGGCGCACCAACGTTGAAATAGAGCATGCCGTCCGGGCCCATGCGCATGTACTTCCAGAAGTGGCCGGGCTGGATGTTCGGGTCGAGGTTGTCAATGACGACCTGGCCTTGGCCAGGGTCGTCAAGTTTGGCCTCGATGTTGTCGTAGCGCGTGATGCGGTGGCGCTCGGCCACATAGAGCGTGCCCTTGTCGAAGACGATGCCGTTGGGCGCTCTCATGCCCTTGAGCAGGGTCTTGACTTCGCGTTTGCCGCCGTTGTCCACGATGGCATAGACATTGGTCAGGTTGCGGTTGCTGACGAACACCGTGCCGTTGTCGCCGAGTGCCAGCGAACGGGCTTCCGGCACGCCCTCGGCCCAGACTTCGACCTTGAAGCCGTCGGGCACAGTGAGCTTGTTGACCGGCAGCGTGCTGGCCGCGCGTCCGGTCAGGTGCGGCGCAAACGGGTGCAGCGCCGATTTTTCCTGCTCGGCCGACATGCCCTGCCGCCATGCCGGGGCGGGGGGCGGGGCGGCGGCCGGCATCGGCGCTGCTGCCACCGGAGCCGCGGGGGCGGGCGCCGTCGGTGCGGGCGCTGCAGCAGACGAAGGAGCCGGAGCGGCCGGCGTGGTCTTGGCGGCTGGGGACGCAGAAGGCAGCGTGGCAGCCGGCGCAGCGCCCGCCGGTGTCTGCGCCATTGCCGCGCTGCCAAGGCTAGCCAGCAAGGCCGCGCCCAGAATCATGTTGATTTTCATTGGGTTTGTCTCCGTTGGTTTTTCCCCTTGCGCCTGACTTGGGCTTGGGTGCCCGAATGACAGGGGCGCTTCGCAAACGTGGCTACACCGCGTCAGAAGCCCTTCAGCGGATTGCCTGGCCGCGGTGGGGTATCAGGCCTCGCCCTATCCACGCTGCCCGGTCACGGTGTACATTGCGCCGACTTGCGCCGCGCCCGGCTCCGTCGGGCCGCCGCTGTAAGCAGCCATTCGTTTTTTGGAAAGCAGTGCCCATGAATCAGCAAACCTCCGTATCGGCAGAGCCCGCATCCCTGCAGTTTTCTTCTGCTGGCGGAATTCGGACATGGCTGGCCTGCGGCCTGCTTGCGCTGGGCGCAGGCTGCGGCTCCATCCCCTTGCCGCAAAGCTCCGGCTCCCGGCCCGAGGCGCTCGCGTTGCTGGAGCAGGCGCAGCAGGCGCACGGCAAGGCTGCGTTTGCGGCGATCCGGGACATCAACGTCGGCTACGGCGGCACCTGGTACGACCTGATCAAGCGGATTCAACCGGCGATCACCGACACCGCCTATCGCCAGACTTCGCAAGAGCGCATGCTGATGCCGGGCGGGCCCGGCACCACCGGCTCTACCGGAACCTCCAGCGGCCTGATTGCACAGGTTCACAGCGGCCCGGGGGGGCAAAAAACCGTGATCGAAATCGACCGTAAGGTGACCGTTCGCTATAACGGCGAGCCCTACACCGGCGCCGACCAGCAGGCCGCCTCACACCTGGTGCTGCACGCCTACCAGCTGTTTTTGTACCCGGCGTTTTATGTGCAGCGCGCCAGCGTGCTGGAGCTGGCCGGCACCAGCGTGGTCAATGGCCGCGACTGCGATGTGCTGCTGGCGGTGCTGCGCCCCGGCATCGGCAGCGCGCCGGAAGATCGGGTGCTGCTGTCGATTGACCGCGAAACCAAACTGGTGCGGCGCGTCTGGCTGACGCTGGAGGGCAGTGTGCCCAGCCAGGGCGCAATCGTCAGCGTGGTCCACGACCGCTTCGTCAAGGTGGGCGGGGTTACCTGGCCGACGCACTTTTACGAGACCGTGGTGCGGCCGTTTGCTGGCCTTCCGGCGCACGATTTTTATCTGACCGGCCTGGACCTCAACCGGGGTTTGACGGCAAGCGACTTTG
>JAJAYS010000081.1 GCA_026786065.1 Polaromonas sp. | reverse complement strand
CAGGAAATGCTGATATTTATAACGCCAAAAATCATTGCTGAGCGCGGCACTGCTCGTTGATTGCGGAATAATTGTTTTCAAGCATAAAACGGGGAATGTGAATGTCTTTTTATAGAATCTCGATGGTTGGTGCGCTCGCTCTTTCTTTGCTGGCTTGCGGGGGCGGGGGCGGGAGCGCGGGTAGCAATCCTAATGCGCCGGTATCTGGAGCGGGTACTCCCGTACCAACCGGACCTGTTGCCGATGCCAGTATGTTAGCTGTCGCAAGTTTTGTGTACCAGCTCGACAAAAACTCAATTGTGAATAACGGCACGGACAAGGTAGGGTTAACCGTCACGGCATTGAGTGCCAATAACAACCCGGTGGCAGGTGCATCATTAACCGTTGCGGTCGATACCGGAATTTACACGCCAGTCAGCTCAACGACATCCGCAAACGGCGAGGCGACAGGAAGTATTTCGATTGGTGGCAACAAGTCAAACCGGAATATCAAAGTTACTTTGACGATGAATGGAAAAAGCACTGTTGTGACAATACCCGTAACTGGGACTGAAATATCTTTGACCCCTGTTCCCGCGACTCCGGCACCAGGGGATCCGGTGACGCTTGATGTCAAAGTAACGGACGTGTCGAAGATGGGTATTGCAAATACGCAGGTTGTGCTGTCAGGAACTCTCGGTTTTACTCAAACTGTGACCACCGATGCGAATGGAATTGCAAGGGCTACTTTGGGGGCGGCACCAACTAATCCGGGTACTTATTCAGTTGACGTATCTGCCGCTGGTGTAAGTGCGAGTCGTGACCTGCAGGTGATTGCAGCGGGCGGTGGGGGAATACCGGTTGCTATTGGAATAATTACTTCCGCTAGTTTGGCGATTACTCCAAACACGATAAAGCCAAATTCTCCTGGTTCAACTGCAAATCGGGCCGGATTGAAAGCTGTCTTTAATATCGCTGGAAATCAGCCGATACAAAATGTCCGGGTCAGATTTGAGATTGTGTCGCCTCAGTTGGACCGCGCAGAGTCGATATCGACCGCTTCTGCCACTGTTTACAGTGACGTAAATGGGATTGCCGTAGCCGATTACATTCCCGGCACACGATCCAGCGGTACTGACGGTGTAGTAATAAGGATGTGTTATGGAAATTCCGATGCGGATATTGCTTCGGGCCTGTGCCCAAATCCTGTAACGCAAAAGATGACCATAGCAAGCCAGCCGCTGTCAATTACCTTAGGCGACAACAATCTTTTACAAAAAGGATCAAACAGTTTGACCTATATAAGGTATTTTGATATCGCAATTGCTGACTCTGCTGGAAATGCAGTCCCTAACGCTCAGATATCGGCCAGTGTGGATCTGAAACGATATGAAAAAGGACTGTATGCTGGTCCGCGCGTCCAGTGTATCAATGAAGATCTGAATCGTAATGGATCGCTGGACAGTGGCGAAGACGTTGATTTTAATGGCAACATCTCTCCACGCAAGGCCGACGTGATTTTGTCATTCGTTGGGGCAAATACAACTGGTGCCAACGGTCGCGCCACAATTCAGGTGGAGTATCCGCAAAATGTTGCTACTTGGTTGGAGTATGGAATCAAGGTAACTACCAGTGTTGCCGGATCTGAAGGTACGGTGGAAAAACTGTATGTCACGAGTTTCATCGAGGGCGACCAGTCGAATGGTTCATTTCTATCAGCGCCGTATGGCGCTAACGGTTGCACAACCGCAAATTGAGCGCGACCCTCACCTAGTGAGCCGGATCTCTCTCGTCGGTCTCCCCGGTTCCGGAAAATCCACCGTCGGGCGTCAACTCGCCCGGCGGCTCTCCCTGCCGTTTGTTGATTCCGACCCGGTTATCGAGCAGCGCATCGGTTGCTCGATCCGTGAGTATTTCGAGCGTGAGGGCGAGGAGCGGTTTCGGGATATCGAAGAAGCGGTGCTGGACCACCTGACGCAGAGTCATCGTGGCGTGCTCTCGACCGGCGGCGGCTCGGCGTTGCGAGCGGTCAACCGGCAGCGGCTGCGCGCCAGAAGCCATGTGATTTACCTTCGCTCCTCGCCGGAAGAGCTGTTCCGGCGTTTGCGGCGGGACGTCAACCGGCCGCTGCTGCAAGTCAGCGACCCCTTTGGCAGACTGCGTGACCTGTACACGGCGCGCGACCCGCTGTACCGGGAGGTCGCCCATTTCGTGGTGGAAACCGGCCGTCCTTCGGTGGCGGCGCTGGTCGGGTCGCTGCTGGCCCACCTGGAGCAGGCTGGCGTTCTTCCCAATTCAACCGGACCTTCTGGTCTGCCTGACTCGGGCTGAGTCGGGCTGAGTCGCCCGCACGCTGGCGGCGGCGAGGCGCCGGGCGCCCTGTTGCGGCCAATCACCTCTGTACCGTTCTCCCGTTCTCCCGCATTTCCGTTCCTGCGTTGTCCACCGGCAATTCACTTGTCCAGACGCAAGGCCGCATTCGTTTGGCCCGCTTCGCACCAGGGTGGCCGCAGGTCGTGTGCCTCTACACTGCCTGACATGAACGCCGCCCTTCCTGACACCACGGCCCGGGTGTCGATCAGCCTGGCCGAGCGAAGCTACCCGATCCTCATTGGTCCGAGCCTCCTGGTGGCTGCAAGCAGCTTCGCGCATCTGCCCAGCGCCGCCGCAGCGCTGGTGGTTTCCAACACCACCGTGGCGCCGCTTTACGCGCCAAGCCTGGTTGATGCGCTCAAATCGCACTACCCCAAAGTGCATCTCGTCACCCTGCCGGACGGCGAAGCGCACAAAACCTGGCCGACGCTGCAGTTGATCTTCGACGCGTTGTTAGAGAACTTCTGCGACCGCAAAACGGTTCTGTTTGCGCTGGGTGGCGGGGTGGTCGGGGACATGACTGGCTTCGCCGCAGCCAGCTACATGCGCGGCGTCCCCTATGTGCAGGTGCCTACGACGCTGCTGGCCCAGGTCGATTCGTCGGTCGGCGGAAAGACGGCGATCAATCACCCGCTTGGCAAAAACATGATCGGCGCTTTTTACCAGCCGGTACGGGTCATCTGCGACCTCGATGTACTCAAGACCCTGCCGCCGCGCGAGCTGAGTGCCGGTCTGGCTGAAGTCATCAAGTACGGGCCGATTTTTGACATGGACTTTCTCGACTGGATTGAGCGCCATCTCGATGCGCTGTTGGCGCGCGAGCCGCAGGCCCTCGAGCACGCGATTCGCCGCAGTTGCGAGATCAAAGCCGAGGTCGTGGGGCAGGATGAACGGGAATCCGGCCTTCGCGCCATTCTGAATTTTGGCCACACCTTTGGCCATGCAATCGAATCGGGGTTGGGCTATGGCCAGTGGCTGCATGGCGAGGCAGTGGGTTGCGGGATGGTGATGGCCGCCCGCCTTTCGCAGCGTCTGGGGCTCATCGACGCCGGTTTTGTCGAGCGCTTGACCCGTCTGATCTTGCACGCCGGGCTGCCGGTGGTCGCGCCCCGCCTGGCTGATTTCGACAATGTGGCCCGTTACCTCGAACTGATGAAGATCGACAAGAAAGCCGAAGGCGGAGAGATCCGTTTCGTCGTGCTCGAAGAGCCGGGCAGGGCGGCAGTTCGCGCCGCTCCGGAGGCGCTGGTACGCGAGGTGATTGAGGCGAGCTGTCAATGAACGCTCTGATTCGCCACAGAGTGTGCACCGTCGCTATAGTTTTAATAGCTGCTAGCGCCCGATTTTGATGGCTTTTTAGCCGATTTGACTCGTAAAGCGCTGAGCGCCAAGCTATGCAACCCGTGCAAGCCATGAGCCTGGCCCGTTATGCCTGCGATCCGGCCCGGTCGCGGGGTCGTCGGCATCCCGAGCTGCCCGCGCCGACCCGGTCCGTTTTCCAGCGCGATCGGGACCGCATCGTGCACTGCACGGCGTTTCGCCGACTGGTCTATAAAACCCAGGTTTTTCTGAATCACGAGGGCGATCTGTTCCGGACGCGGCTGACCCATTCGCTTGAAGTCGCTCAGCTCGGCCGATCCATCGCGCGCAGCCTGCAGCTAAATGAAGACCTGGTCGAGGCGATTGCGCTGGCCCATGACCTCGGTCATACACCGTTCGGCCATGCTGGCCAGGACGCCCTGCACGCCTGCCTGAAAGCGCTGGACGCGGCGGGCGCCGGCTTCGAGCACAACATGCAGAGCCTGCGGGTCGTCGATTCGCTGGAAGAAAGTTATCCCGGCTTCAATGGTCTGAACCTGAGTTTTGAAACGCGAGAAGGCATTTTGAAGCACTGCTCGCGGCGCAATGCCGAACGCATCGAGCTGCGCGAGCCTGGCGGCGTGGCGCGCCGCTTTGCCGGCCCGACCGTCGGGCGAAATCCTGACTGGGCCGGCTGGCGGCAACCGGTGCTTGAGGCGCAGTTGACCAATCTGGCAGACGAAATTGCCTACAACGCGCACGACATCGATGACGGCGTGCGCTCGGGCTTGCTGACGCTGGAGCAGCTCGAAGAAGTGACGCTGTTCAGCCGTTTTCGAGCCGAGGCGCTCGGACACCATCCGGTGCTGCAGGGGCGGCGTCTGCTTTTCGAGGCCTTGCGTCGCATGCTCAGTGAGCAGGTTTACGACGTGATGAATGCCACACGCGCGGCCGTGCTGGCGAGCCAGGCGGGAGGTTTTGAAGATATTTGCCGGTACGGGCCGCTGGTCTCATTCACGCCGGACATGGCCAGCCAATCTGGCGAGCTCAAGAAGTTTTTGCACCGCAACCTCTACCGCCATCCGCAGGTGGTGCAAACCACCGAGGCGGCGAAAGGGGTGGTGCGTGATCTCTTCGCAGCCTACCTGAACGACCCCGCGCAGATGGTTGGCCTGGCTTACTCCGCGCAGGTAGCCGCAGGCCGGACGCCAGCCCGCGTGATTGCGGATTATGTCGCCGGCATGACTGACCGCTTTGCGACCCGGGAGTACCAGCGCTTGACAGGGCGTAAAGCTTTTGCTGAATGAAAGCTTCGGGTCGCTTACTGCGCTCAGAGTCTTAATAGGGGTCAGTCTTAATTGGGGTCAGAGAGCTTAATTATCTTAATTGGGGTCAGTATCTTAATTGGGGTCAGAGTAAAATTATCGCCATACGAATTTACAGGATTCAGTCATGGCAAGACTTCCTCGCCTCACCGTGCCGGGCTATCCGCACCATTTGATTCAGCGTGGCAACAACCGCCAGACCATCTTTTCAGGCGTGCCAGACTTCGAACTTTTTCTCGCGCTGCTCCAGGAGAACGCGCAAAAGTTCGGCGTCGCGATCCATGCCTACGTCTTGATGACCAATCACTTCCACCTGCTAGCCACGCCTGCGACCGCCGACGGTTTGCCCCTGATGATGCAGGCGGTGGGGCGGCGGTATGTGCGTTATTTCAACGACGCGCAGGGGCGCAGTGGCACCCTGTGGGAGGGGCGATACCGCTCCACTCTGATTGAAACCGACCGATATTTGCTTGCCTGCATGGCTTATCTGGACCTCAATCCAGTGCGTGCCGGCATGGTGAGTCGGCCCGAAGACTACGTCTGGTCGAGCTACCGGCACTATATCGGGCGATGCGAGGACAAACTGGTGAGCGCTCATCCGTTGACCTGGTCACTCGGCAATACGCCCTTCGCGCGAGAGGCGGCCTACGCGGAACTTGTCAGCGCCGGCGTGACAGCCGATCAGCAGGGGCAGTTGACCCGCGCCGCTTTGTCCGGCTGGCCACTCGGTGGGCCGGATTTTGTCGCGGAGCTTAAAAAGCTTACCGACCGGCGAATCGATAAGGGCAGAGCGGGCAGGCCTTTTTCCCGCATGGGGGACTCTGGATGAGGTTGCGAAGCCAAAACGCCAGACCTCAAACATGTCCGTCGATGGCCGGCTACTTCGCTCTTAGTTTCAATTGGAATCTGACCCCAATTAAATAAGAACTGGAAAAGAAGAAGAACAATTGGAATCTGACCCCAATTAAAGTGCTTGGCGATTTTGTTGCGGCGCAGTATTCTCTGTGCCCGCCCAAGGAGATTGCGATGACCACTGCTGCCGAGATCCAACATTCCGAACAACATGGCCTGTACGCCGGGGCGCGTGAGCACGACGCGTGCGGCGTGGGCTTTGTAGCCCATATCAAGGGGCACAAGTCGCATGCCATCGTCGAGCAGGGCTTGAAGATCCTTGAAAATCTGGACCACCGGGGCGCTGTGGGCGCTGACAAACTGATGGGCGACGGCGCGGGCATCCTGATCCAGCTGCCCGATGCGCTGTACCGCGAAGAAATGGCGGCGCAGGGCATTTCCTTGCCGCCGCCGGGCGAATACGGCGTGGGTATGGTGTTTTTGCCGAAGGAGCATGCGTCGCGCCTGGCCTGCGAGCAAGCGCTTGAGCGCGCCGTATTTGCCGAGGGGCAGGTGCTGCTGGGCTGGCGCGATGTTTCAGTCAACAAGGACATGCCGATGTCGCCCACCGTGCGGGCCAAGGAGCCGATCTTGCGGCAAATCTTCATCGGACGCGGCAACGACGTCATCGTGCAGGATGCGCTGGAGCGCAAGCTCTACGTCATTCGCAAAACTGCCAGCAAGGCTATCCAGAACCTGCAGCTGACGCACAGCAAAGAGTATTACGTGCCGAGCATGTCGAGCCGCACGGTGGTCTACAAGGGTTTGCTGCTGGCCAACCAGGTTGGCACTTACTACCTCGATTTGACCGACAAACGTTGTGTCTCGGCGCTGGCTCTGGTGCATCAACGCTTTTCGACCAACACCTTTCCCGAATGGCCGCTGGCGCACCCCTACCGTTATGTTGCGCACAACGGCGAGATCAACACTGTCAAAGGCAATTACAACTGGATGAAGGCGCGCGAGGGCGTGATGTCTTCGCCGGTGCTGGGCGCCGACTTGCAAAAGCTCTATCCGATCAGTTTTGCCGACCAGTCCGACACCGCGACCTTCGACAACTGCCTGGAACTGCTGACGATGGCCGGATATCCGATCAGCCAGGCGGTGATGATGATGATTCCCGAGCCGTGGGAGCAGCACGCGACGATGGACGAGCGCCGCAAGGCCTTCTACGAATACCATGCGGCAATGCTGGAGCCGTGGGATGGCCCGGCCTCCATCGTGTTCACCGATGGCCGGCAGATCGGTGCCACGCTGGACCGCAACGGCCTGCGGCCATCGCGCTACTGCGTGACCGACGACGATCTGGTCATCATGGCGTCCGAATCCGGCGTGCTGCCGATTCCCGAGCACAAGATTGTTCGCAAGTGGCGGCTGCAGCCGGGCAAGATGTTCCTGATCGATCTGGAGCAGGGCCGCCTGATCGACGACGAAGAAATCAAGGCGACGCTGTCTCACAGCAAGCCCTACAAGCAGTGGATCGAGAATTTGCGCATCCGGCTGGATGATGTTGTCGCGCAAGTGCCAATGTCCTCAGGCCAGGGGGCCGCAAACCGGCCTGGCCGGTCTGCCAGCGTCGCCCCCAGCGAGGGGGGAGGCGAACCACACGCGGCGGGGAGCCACGGGGGAGTGTCATTGCTCGACCGCCAGCAAGCCTTCGGCTACACCCAGGAGGACATCAAGTT
>JAJAYS010000080.1 GCA_026786065.1 Polaromonas sp. | reverse complement strand
TCGGGATAGAGCTGGCCGATGCGCTTTGGCACCAGTTCACCAAACACGATGGTGATGTACGTGATGATGGTGACGACCAGCGCCGTCGCGGAGATTTCTGCCACGCGAGGCGGCGCGCCTAGCGCCAGAATCAGCCTGCCCAGGTCGTAGCTGAAGGCGGCCTCACCAATGATGCCATTGAGCATGCCGATGGACGTGATGCCGACCTGCACCGACGATAAAAACTGGGTGGGGTTGTCGAGCAGCCCGAGTGCGGCTTTGGCCCCCTTGTCACCCGCCTCGGCCATCGAAGCCAGTCTGGCCTTTCGGCTTGACGCCAGGGCCAGTTCGGACATCGCAAAAACCCCGTTGAGAAGAGTCAAAAAGGCGATCAGCAAAAAGTCCATTGAATCCGGGGGGTGTGGGGCAGGCGGCAAAATGCCGCAATGTCACTTTACTGTATTGGCGACCTGCAAGGGTGTGCCGCGCCCTTTGAGAGACTGCTACAAAAAATCGATTTCTCGGCAAGCCGCGACACGCTGGTCCTGCTCGGCGATCTGGTTAATCGCGGACCCGACTCGCTGGCCGTACTTCGCCGGGTTCAGGCGCTTGGCAATGCGGCGCACAGCCTGCTTGGCAACCACGACCTGCATCTGCTGGCGGTGGCCGAAGGCATCAGGCCGGCCGGCCGCAAGGACACGCTGCAGGCCGTGCTTCAGGCGCCTGACTCTGGGGCAGTGATCGACTGGCTGCGCCACCGCCCGCTGGCGCTCGCGCACAGCGGCTGGCTGATGGTGCATGCGGGCGTGTTGCCGCAGTGGAGTGCCGAGCAAGCCTTGGCGCTGGCCGGGGAAGTTGAGCAGGCGCTGCGCCAGAGCGACTACCGGCATTTTCTGGCCGACATGTATGGCGATGCGCCGCGCCAGTGGAACGAGGCGCTGTGCGGCGCCGGGCGGCTGCGGGTGATCGACAATGCGCTGACGCGCTTGCGCTTTTGTACGGCGGACGGCGAGATGGAGTTTGCGGCCAAAGCCGGCCTCGACTCGGCCCCTGTCGGGTTCGTGCCGTGGTTCGAGGTGCCCGGACGGATGACGCGCGGGCAGCCGATGGCGTTCGGCCACTGGTCGGCGCTGGTCGGCCCGGCCAGGCCAGGCGCCTTGCCCGACCCGGCAATTTGGCAGCGCAGCCGGGTGTTACCGATGGACACCGGCTGCGTCTGGGGCAATTGCCTGAGCGCGGCCAGACTGGAGCCGTCGGGCGCTGGATTCGAGTTGATCGGCACCGCCTGCGATGAGCAGCGCGGCTCGCCGGCCGAATGAACGCCGGCCCGGTGGACCGTTAAACCTTTGCGGCTTGCCGCTGCGGCAGGCGCGCAGCCGGCGCGGCTCAACCGGCGATCTTGAACAGCGCGGCGACCTTTTTCTTGGGCTTGATGTTGGCCGACACGCCGCTGCGGGCTGGCACTGTTTTGCCGGCGGCCTCCCAGACCGGCTGCGCGCCAGGCGCCGCATTCGACTCATATGGCAGATCGAAAAACGGATCGCGCGGCGCATGCGCCTGCCGGTGCGGCAAATGCTCGCGCCGCTCGCGTCGCTCGGGCCTATCTTGGCGCTCGCGCGGCGGACGTGCGACCTCGTTGGTGCGCGACTCGGCCATGGCGCCTTCGTCGCCCGCGCCTTCGCGGTACATGCGACGCCCGTCGTTGATGCGGCCCTGCTCGCTGATGCGCGGCCGTTCGTCGTCGAACTCGAGCGGCTCGATCTCAACTTTTGTATTGATGAGTTTTTCAATGTCGGCGACCAGCCGCTGGTCGCTGCTGGCGACAAAGCTCACAGCCAGGCCCGACGCGCCGGCACGCCCGGTGCGGCCGATCCGGTGAACATAGTCTTCGGCATTGAAGGGCACGTCGAAATTGAACACCGCTGGCACGTCCTTGATGTCCAGTCCGCGCGCGGCCACGTCGGTACAGACCAGCAGATCGACCTCGCCCTGCTTGAAGGCTTCGAGCGCTTTCAGCCGTTCATCCTGGCTCTTGTCGCCATGCAGGGCGGTGGTCTTCAGGCCCTCGCGCTCGAGTGAGCGCGCCAGCCGAGCACAGCCGAGCTTGCTGTTGACGAAGACAAAGGCCTGGCGCAATTCGCGCGCCTTCAGGATTTGGTGCAGCGCGCGCCGCTTGTCGTCGGCGCCGACGCTGTAGAAATGCTGCTCGACCGTCGAGGCCGCGGCGTTGGAGCGGGCCACCTCGATGGTCACCGGATCCTGCAGGTAGCTCGACGCCAGCCGCTTGATCTCGTTTGAAAAAGTCGCCGAAAACAGCAGGGTGATGCGCTGCTTTGGCAGGTAACTCAGGATGCGCTGCAGGTCAGGCAGAAAACCGATGTCAAGCATGCGGTCGGCCTCGTCGAGCACCACGTACTCAACCTGGTTGAGCACCGTGTTTTTGGCTTCGATGTGGTCGAGCAGCCGGCCGGGCGTGGCCACCAGCACCTCGACGCCCTTTTTCAGCTCCAGCGTCTGGGGCTTCATGTCCATGCCGCCAAACACCACGGTGCTGCGTAAATTGGTGTACTTGGCATATAGCTCGACCTGCTGCGCGACCTGCACGGCCAGCTCGCGCGTCGGCAGCAGCACCAGCGCCCGCACCGGGTGGCGGGCCGGCGAGGTCGAGGCGTTCTCGTGCTTCATCATGCGCTGCAGCAGCGGCAGCGCGAAGGCGGCGGTCTTGCCGGTGCCGGTCTGCGCCGCACCCATCACGTCCTTGCCCTGCAGCACGACCGGAATGGCCTGCTCCTGGATCGGCGTCATGGTTTCGTAGCCCATTTCAAGTACGGCGCGGGCAAGTGGCTCGGACAGGCCGAGATTTGAAAAAGAGGATGTCATTTGAAAAAATCTACAGAACGCTGGCGAGGTGGAGGCGGCGCGTCTTCAAGCACGGTGCGCGGCGCAGTTCGCGGTTGGGAGCCGCAGCGGTGGAATTCACAGGCTGTGCCGCAAGCCGTTGGAGGCGGCGCGGCGACCCGGAGTGGGGAGTTGTGCAGAGCCTCCCCAAGCCCGCGATTGTCGCACTTTGCTCTGTGACAAGAGTGTTTCGGGAGAAGCGCCCGCCGGGCGGGACCGTCACGTGAAATCGACTGCGCGCCGCACCGACTGCAGCACTCCAATTCGCTATGACTTTAATAGCTATTAACGCCCGTATTTGCTGGTAAAAACGGCTTTTATCTATAAATTTTTAGCGCCGAAGGTGTCGCACGCCTTGACGCTGCCGGTCTTCAGCCCGGTTTCAAACCAGCGCTGGCGCTGGGCGCTGCTGCCGTGGGTGAAGCTTTCGGGCACCACTTGCCCGCTGCCGGCGCGCTGCAGCGCGTCGTCGCCGATTTTCGCGGCCGCGTTCATCGCCTCGGCGACATCGCCCTGCTCCAGAATCTGCCGCGATGCCTGCGCTTTCTGCGCCCACAGGCCGGCAAAGCAGTCGGCCTGCAGCTCGAGCCGCACGCTGAGTGCATTGAACTCGGCCTTGCTGACCCGCCCGCGCATCTGGTCCATCTTGCCGCTGATGCCCATCAGGTTCTGCACATGGTGACCGACCTCATGGGCAATGACGTAGGCCTGCGCAAAATCGCCCGGCGCGCCGAGCTGGCGGGTTAGCGTTTCGTAAAAGCCGAGGTCGATGTACACCTTCTGGTCGCCAGGACAGTAAAACGGCCCCATCGCGGCCTGGCCCTGACCGCAGGCGGTTTGCGTGGCGCCGCGAAACAGCACCAGGCGCGGCTCCTGATAGCGGACGCCGCTCTTGGCAAACACCTCCGTCCACACGTCTTCGGTGTCGGCCAGCACGGTCGAAACGAAGCGCGCCATGCGGTCGTCGGCCGGCGGAGCCCTGGCCGGTGTCTGCTGTTGCTGCACCTGAGCAGGTGCACTGTTGCCGCTGAGCAGGCCCAGAATGGTCAGCGGATTGATGCCGAAAATCCAGCCACCGACCAGCGCCACCACGATGGTGCCGATGCCGATGCTGCGACCACCAAACAGCCCACCGCCGCCAAAGCCGGAGCTGCTGCCACCTTCGCCCCGGCGGTCTTCGACATTCGATGATTCCCGGTTGCCTTCCCATTTCATGCCGATCTCCCGTGCTGGCTATTTGCTGGACATTGCGCGTTCGTGATTGTGGCTTGTTGCCGGCCTGAACCGCTGCGAAAACACCGCGATTGCGCGTGGGTCGCCGTGCCGATCTTGCCTGCCGGTAATTTACTCAACCGGGCTCCACGCCAGCGGAACCATTTGCCTGCCGCGGGTATCTTTTAACTTATGCTTTTCACTTTTCCTGTCGCCCGGATGGCGCCATCCGCCTCATCGATTGGCCCGCGCCTGAGCCTGACAGGCGCTGGTCTTATTCTGGTCGCTCTGGCGACTCTGGCCGGTTGTGCCAGCACCCTTAGTGCCCGCGTCACCAACTTCAACCAGTGGCCTACCGACGCGGCTGGTGCGACGTTTTCCGTTGTTGCGCACGCCGGCGCGCCCAACGAACTGGAGCAGGCGACCTACTACACGTACGTACAGGCCGAGCTTGAAAAACGCGGGCTCCAGCGCGTCGCGCCAAGCCAGCCGGCGCGGCTGCAGGTGGCACTGTCAACAGGCAAGCGCCTTGAGGAGAAATCCGCGCTGGTGCCGGTTTACATCGACAGCCCGCCGATTTTTTACCCGCCCTACCGTGACCAGCTCGGGCGCTACTACCCCGGCGTGTGGGTCAGTGATCCGCTGCCGCGCTATGCCGGCGACCGGGTGGTCAACACCACCATCCAGATCACGACGCTGCAGGTGCGCATTCTCGACAGCAAGGGCGCCCCTGCCGACAAAGCGCGCACGGTTTTCGACTCCCGTGCGGTGTTTGAGGGGAGAGGCAGCAGCGACAACCTGCCAGTGCTGGTGCCCTACCTGGCCCGCGCGGTATTCGACGACTTTCCGGGGCAAAACGGGCAGGTGCGGCAGGTGCAACTCGACCCAAAAACAGGCGCTGTCATCAAGGACTGACGGGTGCTGCGCCGGGCTTGAAACGGCCGCGCGGGTCCGATGCAGCCCGGCAGCGGCGCGCTCGTCTGCGCCCCGTCCGTTCAGGGTTTGTCCGCTGCGCCGGTCGGCCGCATCAGCCGCCAAGCCAGGCGCGCACCCCAAACTGCGTTACCAATAGCCAGTGCTGCAACCACAAACAGCCCGGCACCATTTAGACGCCGGTTGTCAATTACCCATACGAGCGCCATCGACAGGACATTGAGCGTCAGCATCAGCCAAAAAGTCGGCTGGCGTGGCTGGAAAAGGCGGGAGATTCGCGGCACGGCCGCATGATAACGGCGAGCGGTCAAGCCCCGCTGGGGGAGGCGACCATGCTTTAGCGGCCCTGGACCACCAGCGAGGCGGGCAAGGCCCGCATTTGGCCCCGACCAAGGGTGGACCCCAGCGAGTCCAAAGAACGCGCCCCCGCGGAAAATGCCGCTGGCTGCATGGTGGCGGCCTCCTCGGCGTTGCCAAGCGCGTCGAGCGCCGCCTGAACGTATTGGATGCATCCGTGTCGCAATGGGCGGCCAGCGAGATGCATTCGGTCCTGACAATCGGCCATTACGGCGTCATGCGCCCGGTTGCGCTGGTCGCGCACCGTGGCATCGTCTTTTCGCCCATCGGCCTCCAGGGCCAGCGCCACCAGCTGACACAGCGCCACCAGCAAGCCTGCAAGCACAAAGAGGTTGATGACGGGCCAGCGTTCGGCCTTGATGGCGTGGACGGAAAACATCGAGAGGCTTTCGTTCGATCCGGCATGGAAGGCAACTGCTGCCGACCCTTCGTACACGATATGCCTCGCATCGCTGAACTTCCGCAGGCAAGTGCGCATCGCGGCCTAGGAAAAATGCCCGTCGCAGCGCGGGTGACCGGCTTACCCATGCGTTTCGCCAGTCGAACTGTACTTTCCGGTCAGCGCTGAGCTCCATTAGCGCGCCCGCGCAATGACCCCCCGGATTTGACGGGCTCCCCGCCTGTTGCCGCACGCACCCGGAAGGCCACGTCTAATGCGGTGGCTTGCCCGATCCGGCAAGCCATCGTCTGCCAGCGTCGGCACGTCCGGCCTTTCACTCTTTACACACCATGACCACTCGCCGCCATTTCATGATTCAACTCAGCGTCACCGGCACCGCCGCCCTGGCCGGCCAGGCTTTCGCGCAGGCTCCAGCTCTGGCCGAGAGCGACCCCCAAGCGGTGGCGCTGGGCTACAAGGCCGACTCGACCAAAGTTGATAAAGCGAAGTTCCCAAAGCATGAGGCTGCTCAGAAGTGCAACAACTGCGCTTTGTACCAGGCGAAGGCGACCGATGCGATGGGCGGCTGCCCGCTGTTTGCCGGCAAGCAGGTGGCCGGTCCGGGCTGGTGCAGCGCCTGGGTCAAAAAGGCCTGAAGTGCGCTTGATGGCGCTTGACGCTGGCCTGCACGTCCGGTGCCCCGAGATCCCTGCAAATCCGGCGTCAGGGGTCTGTTTTTTTTCGAGGCTGGTCCGTCAGGCCAGTCTCAGACCAAGCTGAAGCAACGATTGTGCAGGCCCATCGGCAGGCAGGTCGGCAGAGCGCTCCGGCAGCAGGAAAATCTACTCAAGCCTTGGGCAGCGTCACCCCGACCTGCCCCTGGTACTTTCCGCCCCGGTCACGGTATGAAATTTCGCAGACGTCGTCGCTGTCGCTCTCGAAGAAAAGCACTTGAGCACAGCCTTCGCCGGCATAAATTTTGGCTGGTAGCGGCGTAGTGTTTGAAAACTCCAGCGTCACATAGCCTTCCCACTCGGGCTCGAACGGCGTCACGTTGACGATGATGCCGCAGCGCGCATAGGTGCTTTTGCCGAGGCAAATTGTCAGCACGTTGCGCGGGATGCGAAAGTATTCGAGCGTGCGCGCCAGCGCAAAGCTGTTTGGCGGAATGATGCAGTAGTCGCCCTGCATATCGACAAAGCTTTTTTCATCGAAATTTTTCGGGTCCACCACCGTGCTGTGCACGTTGGTGAACACCTTGAACTCCGGCGCGCAGCGAATGTCGTAGCCGTAGCTGCTGGTGCCGTAGCTGATGACCTTGCTGCCGTCGGCGGCAGCGCGAATTTGCCCCGGTTCAAAGGGCTCGATCATGCCGGTGGTTTCGGCCATGCGGCGAATCCATTTGTCGCTCTTGATGCTCATGCGGATCTTTCTGGTCGGGGAAAATTCTGCATCACGTCGGCCAAACCGGGCGGGCAACAACAGACCGCGATTGTAAGCAGCCGGCAGCCGCGCCAACACGCTGTTGCAGCCGCCGGTCGCTATGCTTTCAGGAGCTTCTAACGCCCGTATTTATTGGTCTGCAGCCCGATTCTATGCTGATCGCCTGCGAAATCACGCAGCGCTCCACCACCCGGTCATCCCCCAGCACGATCAGCGCAAACAGCAACTCGTCGAGCGAATCGGCGCGCTCGGTGCGCCGCGTCAGCAGCGGCGTCGCCTGCGGGTTCAGGATCACGAAGTCGGCTTCACAACCAGGCAGCAAATTGCCGACCACGCCCTCCAGCCCGAGCGCCCGGGCCGCGCCAGCCGTGTGCTGCCACCACAACTGCTGCGGCTTAAGCGACAGCCCCGGTTTGCCTTGCCCTTCACGACCGACGTAATAGGCCGCCAGCATGGTGTGAAACGGGCTGAAGGACGTGCCGCCACCGACGTCGCTGGCCAGACCGTACAGATGCCCGGCGCGGTCGGCTGCGGCGTAGTCGAAAAAGCCGCTGCCCAAGAAGAGATTGCTGGTCGGGCACACCGCCGCCGCCGTGCCGGTAGCGGTCATCAGAGCGCGGTCATCAACGTCCAGGTGAATGCAGTGTGCGTACACCGCACGCGGTCGCAATAGTCCAAATGCGTCGTACACGCTCAGGTAGCTGCGCGCCTTCGGGTACAGCGCCTTGACCCAGGCGATCTCGTCGGCGTTCTCGGCCACATGCGACTGCACCCAGACGTCGGGATACTCTGCCGCCAGCTCGCCCGCACCACGCAACTGCGCTGCGCTGCAGCTCGGTACAAAGCGCGGTGTGATCGCGTAACCCAGCCGGTCCACGCCATGCCAGCGCCGGATCAGCCCTTCGGTGTCGATCAGGCTTTGCCCGGTTTCGTCGCGCACGCCGTCGGGTGCGTTCTGGTCCATCAGCACCTTGCCGGCGATCATGCGCAAGCTATTTTTTCGGGCCTCGGCCAGAAGGGCATCGACCGATTCGGCATGTGAGCTGGCAAACGCCAACGCCGTGGTGACCCCGTTGCGTAGCAGTTCCGCTACAAAAAACGTAGCTGATTGCGCCCGGTGCTGCTGGTCTGCAAAGCGTTTTTCTTCTGGAAACGTGTAATTCTCCAGCCACGGCAGCAGACCGTCGGCCGGAGAGCCGATGACGTCGATCTGCGGGTAGTGGACATGCATGTCGATGAAACCCGGCGCAATCAGCCGACCGGGCAGGTGTTCGACCGGCACGTCGGCAAAGCGCGCCGACAGCCCGTCGAAATTGCCGATCGCCTGCAC
>JAJAYS010000079.1 GCA_026786065.1 Polaromonas sp. | reverse complement strand
GCTCAACCTGCTGGTGCCGCAGGGCAGCATGTTCCACATGAGCACTTACGCGGTGGCGCTGGTCGGCAAGATCATGTGTTACGCCATCGTGGCCCTGGCTATGGACCTGATCTGGGGCTACACCGGCATCCTGTCTCTGGGGCATGGCCTGTTTTTTGCGCTGGGCGGATATGTGATGGGCATGTATTTGATGCGCCAGATCGGCCGCGACGGCAATTACAAAAGCGACCTGCCCGACTTCATGGTGTTCCTCGACTGGAAAGAGCTGCCCTGGCACTGGACCTTTAGCGACAGCTTCATCGCCACGCTATTTTTGATCGTGTTGGTGCCGGGCATCGCGGCGTTTGTGTTTGGCTACTTCGCTTTCCGCTCGCGCATCAAGGGCGTGTACTTTTCCATCATCACGCAGGCCATGACGTTTGCGGCCATGCTGCTGTTCTTCCGCAATGAGACCGGCTTCGGCGGCAACAACGGCTTCACCGATTTCAAGCGCATCCTGGACACGCCGATTGCCACGCCCAACATGCGCATGGCCCTGTTTGTCATCACGGGTTTGAGCCTGATGGGCTTTTTCTTGTTTGCCAAATGGCTGGTGCGCAGCAAGTTCGGCCGGGTGCTGCAGGCGATTCGCGATGCAGAGACACGCGTGATGTTCTCGGGCTACAACCCCATCGGCTACAAGCTGACGATCTGGACGATTTCTGCGGTGATGTGCGGCATTGCCGGTGCGCTGTACGTGCCGCAGGTCGGCATCATCAACCCGAGCGAAATGAGCCCGGCCAACTCGATTGAAATGGCGATCTGGGCCGCCGTCGGCGGGCGCGCCACACTCATAGGCCCCATCGCCGGCGCCTTCATCGTCAACGGTGCCAAGAGCTGGCTGACGGTGGCGTATCCCGAATACTGGCTGTACTTCCTGGGCCTGCTGTTTATTGCGGTGACGCTGTTTTTGCCCAACGGTGTAATCGGGCTAATCAAGAAGTTGAAGGGCGGTAATACATGACACCCGACCTGCTCGACCAGGGCGCGGCACGTATCGCAGAGCGTCAGGCCGCGCTGCAGGCGGGCAGGGGCAATACCGCATCGGGCGGGCGCAGCGTTAGTGCAGGCCGTATTGCCACCCGCGGCGAAGTGGATGTGGCACACGGCAGGATTCTTTACCTGGAAGACGTGAGCGTGAGTTTCGACGGCTTCAAGGCCATTAACAAGCTGTCGCTGGACATTGCGCCGGGCGAGTTGCACTGCATCATCGGTCCCAACGGCGCAGGCAAGACGACCATGATGGACATCATCACCGGCAAGACTCGGCCTGACGAAGGCACGGTTTTTTTCGGCAGCACGATTGACCTGCTGCGCCACACCGAGCCGCAGATTGCGCAGCTTGGCATAGGTCGCAAGTTCCAGAAGCCGACGGTGTTCGAGCAGCTCACAGTGTTTGAGAACCTGGAACTCGCGCTCAAAACCAACAAAGGCCATGAGCGCAATGTCTGGTCGTCGATGTTCTTCCGGCTCGACTCGGGGCAGAGCGACCGGCTCGCCGATATCCTGGTGACGATTCATTTGTCCGACAGCGTGAACCGCATGGCTGGCAACCTGAGCCACGGGCAAAAGCAGTGGCTGGAGATCGGCATGCTGCTGATGCAAGACCCCAAGCTGCTGCTGCTTGACGAGCCGGTGGCGGGCATGACCGATGAAGAAACCGCCCGCACTGCTGAACTCTTCCTCACGCTCAAGGGCAAGCATTCGCTGATGGTGGTGGAACACGACATGAGCTTCATCAAGACGATTTCCGAGATCGTCACCGTGTTGTGCGATGGGTCTGTGCTGGCGCAGGGCACGCTCGATGAGGTGCAGCAGGATGAACGGGTCATCGAGGTTTATCTTGGTCGGTGAGATGGTCAGGTTTGACGTTGCCAACTTGCAGGCAGGCCAGCCATGCTTCGAAGGTCCGAAAAACCTGGCGAAAAACACCCCATGCTGAACGTCAAAAACATCAACCAGTACTACGGCGGCTCGCACATTCTGCGCGATGTGAGCATGCGAACACACCTGGGCAAAGTGACCGTACTGCTGGGCCGCAACGGCGTCGGCAAAACCACCCTGCTGAAATCCTTGATGGGCCTGGTGGCCATCAAGACCGGGACCATCGAGTTCGACGGCAAGCCGATTCAAGGCGCCACGCCCTATGAACGGGCACGCGCCGGCATCGGCTTTGTGCCACAGGGCCGCGAGATCTTTGCGCGGCTGACCGTCGAAGAAAACCTGCGCATGGGGCTGGCTTACAAAAGCGCGGCCGCGCCTATTCCAGGCGAACTGTACGAGCTGTTTCCGGTGCTTAAAGCAATGCTGAACCGGCGCGGTGGGGACCTTTCAGGCGGGCAGCAGCAACAGCTGGCGATTGCGCGTGCGCTGGCGGCCCAACCCAAACTCCTGGTTCTTGACGAGCCGACCGAGGGCATCCAGCCCAGCATCATCAAGGACATCGGCCGCGTGATCCGCATGCTGGCCGACCGGGGCGACATGGCCATACTGCTGGTTGAGCAGTACTACGACTTTGCCGAAGAATTGGCCGACGACTACCTGGTGATGGAGCGTGGGGAAGTCATCGCTCGCGGGTTCGGCAAAAACATGCAGGCCGATGGAGTCAGGCGGCTGGTCGCGATCTGACACGCATCCGCAAAGCGCCTACTTTCCGGCGTTCGGAAAGAACAGCGCCTCGCCGCCAATCCGGTAATTGGCAATCACCCCCTGCCCTGCGGGCGACACCACCCAATCAACGAACTTCTGGGCGTCGGCTGCGCGGACATGCGGGTGCCGGGCCGGGTTGATCACCAGCACGCCATACTGGTTGAACAGTTTGCGGTCGCCCTCGACCAGCACGGCCAGCCCGGCGCGATTTTTGAAGGCAAGCCAGGTGCCGCGGTCGGCCAGCACGTAGGCACCGGAACTCGAAGCAATGTTCAGCGCCGGACCCATGCCGCAACCGCAGGCCTTGTATCCGGGGAAAGCCGGGCTGACTGAACCAGCCGCTTGCCAGTAGCGCAACTCGGCAGCGTGGGTGCCGCTTTTGTCACCACGCGAGATGAAGGGCGCATTGCTGGCGCCGAGTTTCTTCAAAGCCTCAACGATGTCGGTGCCCTTGACCCGTGCCGGGTCGGCGGCAGGGCCGATCAACACGAAATCGTTGTACATCACCGGCAGGCGCTTCAGCGCAAAACCGTCGGCGACCAGCTTTTCCTCCGCCGGCTGGTCGTGCACGAACAGCAGGTCGGCGTCACCGCGCCGGCCCATGTCGATGGCCTGGCCTGTGCCCACAGCGACCACCTTCACGTCCAGCCCCGTGGCCTTCCTGAACTCCGGCAGCAGATGCGCAAACAGCCCAGACTGTTCGGTGGAGGTCGTGGATGCCATCACTATCGGCGTTGCAGTCGCTATGGAAAACATAGCTGCCTGCGCCCATAAAATAAGGGCTATAGCCCTAAAACACTTAAAAACTTTCTTGAAACCGTTGTGCGTCATCCCAGTTCACCTTTCAGAAAGTGTGCGGCTGCGGCAGGCAACGGCCCGTTAAAAAACGCGTGCACTGGCAGGTCGGCCAACACCTCCCCGTTTTCGAGATACACCACGCGGCTGGCCAGGCGTTTGACCTGGCCCAGGTTGTGGCTGCTGAAAATCAGCGTCATGCCGCTGGCGGCAAACTCACCCATCAACTGCTCGACTTCGCGTCTGGCTGCCGGATCGCAACTGGCCGTGGGCTCATCGAGCAACAGCACTTGCGGCTCCAGCGCCCAGGCACGTGCAAGCGCCAGCCGCTGCTGCTGGCCACCGGAAAGCGCCCGCGCGCTGCGCTCGGCGAGGTCGTCCAGGCGGACCTGCGTCAGCGCACGCAGGGCCTGCGCGCGCGCCTGCCGCCAGGGCAGGCCCCGCAGCCACAGACCCAGCGCGACATTGCTCCGGACGCTGGCCCGCAGCATGAATGGACGTTGGTGCACCATGGCCTGACGCAGCATCTGCGGCTGCTGCAGTTGCCCCGCCGTCGGCTTCTGCAGGCCATGCAGGGTGCGCAACAGCGTGGTCTTGCCGCTGCCATTGGCGCCGACCAGCGCAACGCGCTCGCCCGCCCTCACCTGCAACGAGCAGCCAGCGAGTGCGGTCACCGAGCCGAGTTGCACCGACACGGCAGAGAGCCCGAACAGCACGGTCACAGGCCGTTCCCAGGCTGCGGGGCGGCAGCATGTGTAAAGAAGGGGCGCGCGTCGCAATCGGCGTCAAGCCGCTCGCGCCAGCGCCGCAGCAGCGCCACCAGCGCGTTCAGCAGCAGCACCACGCCCAGCAGCAAGATGCCCAGCGCCAGCGCCAGCGGCAGATCGCCCTTGCTGGTTTCCAGCGCGATCGAGGTTGTCATAACCCGGGTAAAGCCGTCGATGTTGCCGCCCACCACCATCACCGCACCGACCTCCGAAATGGCGCGGCCGAATGCCGCGATCAGCACCGTCATCAACGCATGCCGCTCGTCCCAAAGCAGGATCAGACTGCGCATCAGCGGTCCGGCGCCCAGTGATTGCAACTGCTCCCCGTGGCTGCGGTCGGCGTCTTCAATGGTCTGGCGCACCAAGGCGGCAACCACCGGCAGCACGAGCAGCGACTGGGCCAGCACCATCGCCTGAAACGAGAACAGCCAGCCCAGGAAACCGAGCGGCCCGCTGCGCGAAAGCAGCAAATACACCACCAGCCCGACGACGACCGAAGGCAAGGCCAGCGCGGTATTGAGCAGCGCCAGCACAGCGCCGCGCCCGCGAAAGCGCGCCACCCCCAGCCAGGCACCGCCCAGCAGACCCAGACTGCAAGCGATCAGACACGCACAGGCGCTGACCGCCAGCGAGCGGCCCACGATGCCGAGCAGCACCGGATCGAACGAAGTAATGAGCGCGAAGGCCGTGGCGGCGCTGTCAGAAAAGCTGTTCATGGGAGAAGTTTCGCGCGACTGTAGCCGAGCGAGGGTTGCCGGCAGGTGCAACACCCACGCCACCTAGGCAGCACTTTGCATAGCCACCGCATCGATAATCGATTGAAGATGCACCAGGTCGAACTGTCTTACCTTCTATCGCCACAGCGCAGCGCGGACGCACTGATCCGCAACCCGCTTATGGACATGCTGCACGCAGTGCGCCAGCAGGGCTCGATTGCCAAGGCGTCAAAGTCACTTGGCCTGTCTTACCGCAATGTCTGGGGTGCGTTGAAAGACGGCGAGCGCAAACTTGGCCGCGGGTTGCTAGTGTGGGACAAGGGCCAGCGCGCCAAACTGACGGAGTTCGGCGAAAAGCTGTTGTGGGCCGAGCGCCAGGCCCAGGCACGACTGGCCCCGCAAATCGCCGCCCTGCGCAGCGACATCGAGCGCGCTTTCGCCAGCGCGTTCGACGACAGCGCCCATGTACTGACGCTCTACGCCAGCCACGATGCAGCCCTGAGTGCGCTGCAAGCGCACACGAGCCAGACCGGTTTGCATCTGGACATCCGTTTCATGGGCAGCGTCGATGCCATCGTGGCACTCAATGCCGGACGCTGCGCGCTGGCCGGTTTTCACACCCTAGACCAGCCGGGCCGGAAAACGCTGGCGGCAAGCACCTACCGCAGTCTGCTCAAACCAGGCCAGCACAAACTGATTGGCTTTGCGCATCGCACGCAGGGCCTCATTGTTGCCAAACATAACCCGCTGCGCCTGCGCACGCTGGCCGACCTGACTCGGGCGGACATACGCTATGTAAACCGTGCGTTCGGCACCGGCACACGCGTGCTGCTTGACCAGTTGCTGGCCGAGGCCGGCATAGCCCCCGGTGCCATAGCGGGCTATGCGCTGCAGGAACCATCGCACACCGCCGTGGCACAAGCCGTAGCCAGCGGTTCAGCCGACGCCGGATTGGGCATTGAGGCGGCGGCGCAGCAGAGCGGCTTGGGATTTGTACCGCTGGTCGATGAGCGCTACCACCTGGTTTGCCTGAAGTCCGAACTTGATACGGCACCGGTGCAGGCGCTACGAAGTGGCCTTCAGAGCGAGGCATGGCAACGCCTGTTGAACGAGTTGCCGGGCTACAGCGCCCTCGGAGCCCGAAGCGGCGAGGTTCTTTCACTGCGGGCTGTGCTGCCCTGGTGGCAATACCGCAGTCCAGCGCGTGGCAACATGGGTCAGACCTTGTAACGGCAGCGGTTTGCGCGTTGCCTGCGCAGCATCGGCCGCTTCGCAGCAAACCGAGCCTCGCGCCCCGCGCGGCTTTCAGACAGCTTTCGCCTGCCCGCAAGGC
The DNA here is from genome assembly GCA_026786065.1 of Polaromonas sp. Lineage (GTDB taxonomy): Bacteria > Pseudomonadota > Gammaproteobacteria > Burkholderiales > Burkholderiaceae_C > Polaromonas. The sequence goes on along the minus strand of JAJAYS010000079.1, from coordinate 1,766 downwards.
CCGCCGGCCGCGGCACCTAAAAACGGATTCCCTTGCGGCGAGCAGAATCCGCATCCGTTAGTAAATTAGTGGCACAGATCTTGAATGAGAAATCGGTCCATGAGAACGATCGACTGCTCAATACCGCTGGCCGGCTCTCACGGTGCGGGCGAAGGGTGCTGGCCAATTCAGCGCATACGTCACCAGCCAAACCTGCGGGGACCCTTTTGATGTGGGTCGTCAAAATTAGCGGTCGCCTGAACAAAGATCCGATGCTGCCCTTGTGGCTGGAAATGTTGGTCCAGCTCGGAGGAGGCCGCGTGACCGTCGTTTGCGGCGGCGGCAATTTCGCAGAAGAAGCCAGGCGTGCACATAGCCACTGGCGGTTTGACAACAACCTGCAAGCCCACAACATGGCCGTACTTTCGGTCGCGCAAGCCGCCTACCTTGCGCTGGGTCTGGAGCCCAGGCTCCATCTGGCAGCCAGCGAGTCCGATATTCGGCGGATTTTGCGCGGAGGACACACCGCCTTATGGCTGCCAATCGAATCACTGCGCCAGCGGCCAGATGCCGAAACCAGCGCGGGGGGCACTGCCGACTACATGGCCCTTCACCTCGCCGGCCGGCTCAACGCCGAGCAGTTAATTATGGTGAAGGCAGAGGCCGACGACGCTAGCGCGGGTGTGTCCGATCCCGGTCGCACACGCGTCCTCCACCGCTCTTTTGAGTCCACCGCAAAACGCGTGGGTTTACCGATCGCTATCGTGCACAGCCGAGACCTGGAGCGAGTGCGGTCTTTGCTTCACGGTGGCACCAAACGGATCGACGCGTCGTGAAGCGGTGTTGCCTTGACGACAAGATGCGGGCGCAGCGTCAACTTGGGTGGGACAACGTGATCTGCAGCTTGTGGAGCTTTCGATAAAGCGTATTGCGGCTGACTCCCAGCGCCTTCGCGACATTGCTGACATTCCAGCGATGTTGCGCGATCAACTGCAACAGCATCGCGCGCTCGTTGGCTTGAAGTGGTTTGAGCATCTCCGGGCTCCTTGCGGTGCAGTGCAAGGCCTCGCTGTGCGCACCATCGTCCGGCTCTGAAGCCTTTACATCGCTGTGTGCTGCCCGCTTTGGAGCCTCACCCGCATGCGATTCGGAACGGGGCAGTTCAGGCGTCGCGATGTTGAATGGCAGGCCGGTCAAATGAGCCCGGCTGACAAGGCCACCATCGGCCAGCGCCGCTGCAGTCCGCAGCACATGACGAAGCTGGCGCACATTGCCGGGCCATGAATAGGCCATTAACGCACGCTCGGCTTCGGCCGACAACATGGCCCCGGCCCCGCCCTCGGCAGTCAGTATGTCGCGGATCAGCTCGGACTTGTCGCTGCGCTCACGCAGCGCGGGAATCACCAACTCGATGCCAGCCAGCCGGTAATACAGGTCCTCGCGAAAGCGATGCTCGGCCACGAGCGTGGGCAAGTGTTGGTGACTGGCACTGATCAATTGAAATTCGACCGCATGCGCGTCCTCCGAACCAAGCGGCGTGACCTGCCGCTCGTCGAGCACACGCAACAGCCGGGCTTGCAGTTCCAGGGGCATGTCGGCGATCTCATCAAGGAAAAGCGTGCCGCGGTCGGCCTGAAGAATCTTTCCCCGTCGGCCGTTGCGCTGGGCGCCGGTAAAAGCCCCGGCCCGGTAGCCAAACAGCTCCGACTCGATCAGGGATTCCGGCAGACGGGCGCAATTGATGGCAACGAAAGCGCCGCCGGAATAGGGACTCGCCGCATGCACCG
>JAJAYS010000078.1 GCA_026786065.1 Polaromonas sp. | reverse complement strand
GTGCTCGACAAACATGTCCCATTCTTCGAAGGTGCCTTCGTCCAGCAGCAATTCCAGTCGCTCACGCGCGGTCAGCTTGCCCTTGCCGTGCTGCGCGGCTATGCGCTTTTGCCCGCCACCCAGGCGTGCGGCAGCGCGCTTTTTTTCAAGTTCTTCGAGTATCAGTTGCATGGTCGCTCTCTCTAGTCGCTATTTATTTTGTAGCTGATTGCGCCCGATTTGATTGGGCTGAAAGCAGATTTCGTGCTGCAATTGAGGCCGGAAGCCGACCGCTGACCACATCGGCCACGAGGGACGGCAGCAGCTGGCTTACTGCCGGGTCGCTGCGAAAGGCCTGCTTCAAACCGGCCTCGATGCGCACCCACATCCAGCTCAGCGCCTGCTGCTTGCGTTTGGCGTCGAGCCGGCCGTTTGTGGTTTGCAGCGTCCTGAACTCGGTCACTGCGGCCCAAAATTCTTTCACGCCCCGGCCGTGTAGCGCGCTCAGCTTCAGGACACGCGGCTGCCAGTGGGGAGCTTGTTCCTCAGCGTGAGGGCCGCCCATCGCGTTGTTGACCAGGCCGAAATGCCGCATTGCCGAGGTGATCTGCGCTTCGGCCCGCATCGCCGCATCAGGGTCGATGTCGGCCTTGTTGATGAGGACCAGCTCGGCCAGCTCCATCACGCCCTTCTTGATCGCCTGCAGGTCATCGCCTGAATTGGGTAGTTGCATCAGCACGAACAGGTCGGTCATGTTGGCCACCGCTGTTTCGCTCTGGCCAACGCCGACGGTTTCGACGATGACAATGTCGTAGCCAGCGGCTTCGCAGACCAGCATGGCTTCACGCGTTTTCTCGGCCACGCCACCGAGGGTGCCGCTCGATGGGCTGGGCCGGATGTAGGCGCGCTCGTGTACCGAGAGCTTTTCCATGCGCGTCTTGTCGCCCAGGATGGAGCCGCCGGACAGCGACGACGACGGGTCGATGGTGAGCACCGCGACCCGGTGACCGCGCGCTATCAAATAGAGTCCCAGCACTTCGATGAAGGTCGATTTGCCGACGCCGGGCACGCCGCTGATTCCAAGCCGGAACGATGCGCCGGTGTGGGGCAGCAGCGCAGTGAGCAGTTCGTCGCCCTGAGTGCGGTGGTCGGCGCGGGTGGATTCAAGCAGGGTGATGGCTTTGGCGATGGCGCGGCGCTGGACTGCCGGTTCTGCGCCCAGGATGGCATTGGCGGCAACCGGGCACTGCTGCATGATGCCGACCGCTAACGGCAACGTCATACCCAGTTTTCCACCCGCAGACCATCGACACGGTCGAAATCCTTGCGGTTGTTCGTGACCAGTATGGCGTCACTGGCCAGCGCATGCGCGGCGATCCACTGGTCGTTTTCGCCAATGATTCGGCCTTGCCCTTCGAGCTTGCAGCGCAAATCGGCGTAGTGCCAGATCACCTTGTCCGTCATCGCCTGCACGTTCAGGCCACTCAGAAAAACATCGAGCGTAGCCCGGTTTTTTTCGACCATGCGGCTCTTGGCCACGCCGTAGGCCAGCTCGGATGCCACGATGACAGAAACGCCAATGCCGTCTTGATCTTTTTCGCGAAACTTGCTGACCAATTCGAGCGACCGATTGGCGATCAGATAGATGCAGATGGTGGTGTGCAGCATGTACTTCACGGAAACAATTCCTCGCGCGGCGAAGCCGGCATCGGGGCCGGACGCTCAAGCTGAAAGCCGGGCTCGAACTCAAACGCCATCAGCGCGTCTTCCAGCGCGCGCCAGCGGTCTTGCGCCACCGGCGTCAGCACGACACTGTTCCCGACTTTTTCGATGCGCACTTCGGTACCTTCAAAGCGATACGACTTGGGCAGCCGGACGGCTTGGCTGCGACCATTCATGAAAAGTTGCGCAATGTCAGGCGTTTGCATCGGTGAGTCCGTTTCGGCGGTGAAAATGATATATATTTAAGGTATATATCATGAAGCCTGCTGTCAAGCGCGATCCCGGGGAAGCGCCTTGCGAATCTGCTCCAGCACATCCTTCGCACTCGCCGGTATCGGCGTGCCCGGCCCGTAGATTCCTTTCACGCCAGCCTCATACAGCATCTCGTAATCCTGCCGCGGAATCACCCCGCCGACGAAGACGATGATGTCGTCGGCGCCCTGGCGCTGAAGCTCTTCGATGATCGCCGGCACCAGCGTCTTGTGGCCCGCCGCCAACGTGGACACGCCGACCGCATGCACGTCGTTTTCAATCGCCTGACGGGCGCATTCTTCGGGGGTCTGGAACAACGGGCCGATGTCCACGTCGAAGCCCAGATCGGCGAACGCGGTAGCGACTACTTTCGCGCCACGGTCGTGGCCGTCCTGGCCCAGCTTGGAGATCATCACGCGAGGGCGACGGCCTTCTGCTTCGGCAAAGGCGTTGATCTCGGACTTGAGGGTTTCCCAGCCTTCGGCCGAGTCATAAGCAGCTGCATACACGCCGGTCACCTTTTGCGTATCGGCGCGATGGCGGCCGTACACGGCCTCCAGTGCATCGCTGATTTCCCCTACGGTGGCTCGCGCGCGAACTGCCTGAATCGACAAGTCCAGCAAATTGCCCGAATCATTTTCTGCTGCATTTTGAATAGCAGCCAACGCCCGTTCTACCTCGGCTGCATCGCGTTTTGACTTGATTTCTTTGAGTCTTGCAATCTGCGCGTCGCGCACCGCCACGTTGTCAATGTTGCGCGTCTCTATCGCGTCTTCGGTTTGCAGTTTGTATTTATTGACGCCGACGATCACGTCCCGGCCGGAGTCGATGCGCGCCTGCTTCTCGGCCGCCGCCGCTTCGATCTTCAGCTTGGCCCAGCCGCTGTCAACCGCCTTGACCATGCCGCCCATCGCATCGACTTCTTCGATGATCTTCCACGCGACGTCCGCCATGTCCTGCGTCAGCTTTTCCATCATGTAGCTGCCGGCCCACGGGTCCACCACCGCGCCAATATGCGTTTCTTCCTGAAGGATGAGCTGCGTGTTGCGGGCGATGCGGGCGCTGAACTCGGTCGGCAGCGCAATCGCCTCGTCGAATGAATTGGTGTGCAGGCTCTGCGTGCCGCCGAACACCGCCGCCATCGCTTCCACGGTGGTCCGCACGATGTTGTTGTAGGGGTCCTGTTCGGTCAGGCTCCAGCCGCTGGTCTGGCAGTGGGTGCGCAGCATCAAGGACTTGGGCGACTTCGCGTCTAACGTTTTCATGATGCGGCACCACAGCAGCCGGGCCGCACGCAGCTTGGCGACTTCGAGGTAGAAGTTCATGCCGATGGCCCAGAAAAAACTCAGCCGTCCGGCAAAGCCATCGACGTCCAGACCTTTGCCGATGGCGGTTTTGACATATTCCTTGCCATCGGCCAGCGTAAAGGCCAGCTCCAGCGCCTGGTTGGCGCCGGCTTCCTGCATGTGATAGCCGCTGATCGAAATCGAATTGAACTTCGGCATGTGCCGAGCCGTGTACTCAATGATGTCGCCAATGATGCGGATGCTGGGCTCAGGCGGGTAGATGTAGGTGTTGCGCACCATGAATTCTTTGAGGATGTCGTTCTGGATGGTGCCGCTCAGCTGGTCCTGCGCCACGCCTTGCTCTTCGGCCGCCACCACATAGCCTGCCAGCACCGGCAGCACCGCGCCGTTCATGGTCATGCTGACGCTGACCTTGTCGAGCGGAATCTGATCAAACAAAATCTTCATGTCTTCGACCGAGTCGATCGCCACGCCGGCCTTGCCGACATCGCCGGTGACGCGCGGGTGGTCGCTGTCGTAACCCCGGTGGGTCGCCAGATCGAACGCGACGCTGACGCCCTGCCCGCCGGCAGCGAGCGCCTTGCGGTAAAACGCGTTCGATTCTTCGGCGGTTGAAAACCCGGCGTACTGCCGGATCGTCCACGGCCGCACCGCATACATGGTGGCCTGCGGACCCCGAATGAAGGGCTCAAAACCGGGCAAGGTGTTGGTATGCGGCAAGCCCGCCAAATCTTCTGCCGTGTAGAGCGGCTTCACGGTGATGCCGTCGGGCGTGTGCCAGTCGAGCGCCTGCACATTGCCGCCCGGCGCGGATTTGGCGGCAGCGCGCTCCCAGTCGGCCAGCGTGGCCCGTTTGAATTCGTCGTTCATCCAACCAATCTTACCAACCCGGCCTAGGCTGGGCTAACACGCTGGCAGCGCTGTTTTACGACCGGCTACAGGCATCTTGGCAGGCGCCATTCGCTATAATATTCATAGCTTCTAACGCAGTATTTTGTTGGTCTTCAGCCGATTAGACCTTAAGTTTATCGGCCAACCGAACGCCCCGGCACGACGAAGCTCAAGTTCGCCCACAGACTGTCCCAGTCGATGTCTTTGACGCCCGTCGCCGGCACCATGTGTACCGCGCTGACCATCCATGCGCCGGCATAGGGCAAGTCAAGGCTGACCTGCCCCTGCTTCGAGCTGATCGCGCGGATCATCAAAGTCTGGCCGCTGCGCCGGTGCCAGGCCTTGATCAGCGCGCCCTCAAGCGGCTTGCCGTCGAACAGCAGCTCCAGGCCCAGCGCGCCGCCGGCCGGCATGCGCAGCGGGTCGTTCAGCGGCACCAGCTCCAGCCGGTGGCCGACGCGGACGGCGTAGATTTTTTCAGGCGCTGCCGCCGCCTGGCCAACCGGCCCGGCCGGCGCCTCGCCAACGGCGAACAGCGTTTTGACATTGCGGCGATAGCGTTCGCGGCCCGGCGTGTCGGCGGCGCCGGCGGCCTCGCGCTGCTTCTGGATGAAGTCCAGGCCCTCGTCGTGCAGATAGGCCTGAAAGCGCCCGGCCGGCAATTCGATCTGGCTCGGCTGGCTGTCGTAGGCAATCAGGTGGGTGCCCGGCGCGCTCAACGGCACCGACATACTCGCCACCGGCTGGGCGGGAACCTGCGCGCGCAGATCCCGGGTGCCCGCCGAACTGATGTGCTTCAGACTGGCGGTTTGCGGCGCCGAAAAACCGACCAGCACGCCATCGAAGTACTCTCCGACATACAGGCTCAGTTCAGCCGCGCTGCCGGCCTTCAGCGCCTGCGTGACCGGCGCGAACCAGAACTCATGCGCGCGAACCTGCGCGCCAAAGAGCAGCGCAGCCAGTGCCGCGATCAGCGGAAAGGAAGTCAGCTTCATCGGAGTCCTAGGCGTTGCACACATAGCGCGTGCTGGTAACTTCCTGCTCGTCGAGCAGGTTGTTGCGATTGGCGTCAGTCCCGGCATCGACGCGCGTGCCACCGTTACGGCAGTTACGCCCCGCGGGTTCGTTGGATACCGCCGTCAACACCTCACCGCCGCCGCTGGGCGGCGGCACGTTCACACTGACGCCAACGCCGTCGCCAATGAAGACGGCACCGCCGCCGCAGGCAGAAAGCAGTATGGCTGGTACCAACGCGCAGGCCAGGCGACGCGTTCGGCGAGCAGCCGATGAGAATTGAAAACCGGAACTGGATTGGAGCGCGGTCAACAATGAGCCCTTCAAAACATTAAAAGCCATCGCCCACGGCCGGGCAGCCTCAAAGCGTACAACATATGAATTGGGGAGGCGCTTTCGCCGTGAGGCAGGGAATGACCACTCACAGCTGAAAAAAAGCGATCCGTCCTGCTCCTTGGCCAGCCGAGCGTCAAGCCGGCGCAGAAGTAAGGGAATCACCCCGTGCTGTTTACTGGATCGAGAAAACCCCGGTACTTGCCGTGATGTTGAACAGACCGGATCCTGCATAGGTCAGCGTGATGGTGTTGTTCTGGGCCCCAGCCAAACCGCCATTAGCTCCGACGACGGTACGGTTGGCAAGCGACGCGTAGGACGCGCCGCCGTTGACCAGCGCAGTTGCCCGATTGCCATCCGAAGACATCGCAACGCCGCGCCAGACGCGTCCGGTGTCTCTGGCCGTCCAGGTCACACCCGCATCGACAGAGGAGTGAATCTGACCACCGTCCTGAACCGCGAGCATTTTGGAACCGTCATCGGAGATGTCTACAGAGTTGTAGCTGGTGGTGGTGGAGGTATTTCGCTGGATCCAGGTGGCACCCGAATCCGTCGATGTCCAAAGCCTCCCGGTCGCGGTTAAGGGGTAGCCCTCGGCCATTACCAGACGCGTGCCGTCGGACGAAGAACGAACTCGGTAGGCGTTGCTAAAAGTTTGCCGAGTCGCTGACCAGGTCGCACCTGAATCGACCGAGTAATACACCGATTCGAGCGGGGAACCGCCGTCGGTGTGTGCGGCTGCAGCGAGCCGTGAGCCGTCGTCGGACATCGTGATCGAGCGCCAGTTGCGGGCGCCAGCAACCGCGCTTGCAACGGCGGTCCAGGTGCCGGTGCCGAATGCGGCACCGGCGGTCTGGGTGTAAAGATAGATCCGGCCCGCTCCGGTCGATCCATTGGGCACCTCTTCGACCACCGCCGCCATCCGGCTACCGTCTGCCGACATGCTGATGGACGTCCAGAACCGGGCGATTTCGGACTCCTGCCAGGTCGCGCCGGAGTCGGCGGAAGTCCAGATTCTGTTGCCCGGTCCCACGGCAGCCAGACGGGTGCCGTCAGCCGACGACGCAACCGACGACCAGGCTGGGTTACTCGCTGGCAAGGCGCGCGCTGTCCAGGTCACGCCCGCATCGGCCGACGTATAAAGCCGACCGTCGCTGCCGGCGGGCAACGATTGCCCGGATGAACTAATAGCCCCGTTTGTCGCAGCAACCAGCTTCAAACCATCGGCCGAAGAAGCCACTGCCCACCAATTCCTTGGCGTCTGATCGCTGATTGCCCAGGTCTGCCCGGTCACCGGGGTGTTGGCGAGTGACGATGTGTTGATCGACTGGCCTGGGTTTTGCGCGATTCTCCACTGGTTGGCGCTTTCGCCGGTGATGCGCACCGTGTCACCGACGGCCGGACTGGCTGGCAGCATGATGTTGACGGTGCCTGCGACGGCGCTGGCCACCGTGTAGCTCGCGTTGGGCTTTGTTTGTTGATTCAGCCCGGTGATGCGGGTTGCGGAAGAAGCAGGCGTTTCGGTTCCTGCGGTTGGCGGGTTTGAAGGTGTTTGAGCGCTGCCTGCCGCAGGATCGCTTCCGCCACCGCCACCGCCACCGCCGCCGCAGGCGGCCAGGCTGGCGACAAAAAGAACTGAAAATGCGGCTCTGCCGAGACCAGAGAAATATGAATGTTTGCGCACGCCAAGCCCTCGTTGTTGCAAATGGTTAATGTTTGTGAATAAGTACAGCGCACGGGTCCGCACACCAGCCGGTACCGATGCTAAAAACTTTAGGTCAAAAGGCCAACGCATCAACTTCCCAATCCCCTGTCGGACAGAAAGCCGAAGGCCACTCGCACCCCCGAGCCCTTGCTGCGAGGTGCGCAGAAATGACGCAGCCATGCCTTCCATCGAGGCAACTGCAGCGAATGTGGCTTTGACTCGTTCGAAGTTTCGGCGACATCGTTGATCCACTCGGAAACGAAGCTGCCAGACCGTGCTGCCCGTTGGTTTAGCTGCGGTCGGTGCGGCAAAAACGCGTCCGGCGCGATCACAAACAGCGCCTACCTCAAGAACGAAACAAAACGTTTCAAGAAGCGGGCTCAGCCAGCCCGGAGTTCCGAGTTTGCAATCCGAAAGACTTCGTGGGCAGGCAGCATTTTCCGGCGATGGTCGCTCCACACGCGGCGCCAGGCGCGGGCCCCAGGCTGGCCGTGGCGCAGGCCGAGCATGTGCCGCGCAATCGAGGGCCAGCGCGTGCCCTGTAGCGCCGCCCGGCCCATGTAATCAACCATCTGCGCTTCAATGGCGTCGCGGCTGGCGCCGGACGCGGCATCGCCGAAAAAGGTGTGGTCCCAGCTCGCCAGCCACCAGGGGTTGTGGTAAGCCTCCCGGCCGACCATCACGCCGTCGAGTTGCTGCAATTGCGCGCCGACTTCGTCGTCGGTTTTAAAGCCGCCGTTGATCGCGATGGTCAGATGCGGAAAGTCGCGCTTTAGCTGGTGCACCAGCGGGTAACGCAGCGGCGGGATGTCGCGGTTTTCTTTAGGGCTCAGTCCTTGCAACCAGGCCGAGCGCGCATGCACGACAAAGGTTGAGCAACCGGCTTCGCTGACCGTGCCGACGAAATCGCGCACAAACCCATAGCTTTCCTGCCGGTCTATGCCGACGCGGTGCTTGACGCTGACCGGAATGCCGACCGCATCGACCATTGCCTTGACGCCATCGGCCACCAGCTGCGGTTCGGCCATCAGGCAGGCACCGAAGGCGCCGTGCTGCACCCGCTCGCTCGGGCAGCCGCAATTGAGATTGATCTCGCGGTAACCCCAGCGTTCTCCCAGGCGCGCGCACTGCGCCAGCGCCTGCGGCTCGCTGCCGCCGAGTTGCAGCGCCACCGGCTGCTCGGCGGCGTCGAAATCCAGGTGGCGCGGTACGTCGCCGTGCAGCAGCGCGCCGGTGGTGACCATCTCGGTGTAGAGCAGCGCGTGGCGCGACAGCAGGCGGTGAAAGTAGCGGCAATGCCGGTCGGTCCAGTCCATCATTGGCGCGACCGACAGCCGCCAAGGGCTCGCCCGGCCAGCAGATCTCGCGGCAGCAGATGGATCGTTGGCAATGGACGCGGCGGCGGGAAGCATGGCCGGATTTTCCCAGAAAGACAGGTGGCGCCCGCCGCGCCGCTGCAGCCGCTAACATCACTGCGACCCTGACCGACCAACCCACTCCGATCCCGCTGCACGCAGGCGCCAAGCCTAGCCGCCGCCGCATCAGCCTGATACTCAAGAGGACGCCCATGCCCGATACGGACCCGACGCGCGACGCCATCAATGTCACCCGGCGCCGGCCGGGGCCGGGGCTGCGATGGCCCGCTCTACTTGCCGCCGTCTGGCTTGCGGGCTGCGGCACCAAGGTGCCGTTGCCGGCCTGGACGCCGGCCGACACCCCTTTGCCCGTCGCCACGCCACAAGGGCCGGCAGCGCCGCCGGTTGGGGCAGCGCCGCTGGACACCACGCCGGGCGCCCAGAGCTTTCCGCTGCCCGGGCCTGCGGATGCGCCCGCCGCCCCACCAACCCGCCCGGTATCGGCGCCGTCGGCCGCAGCGCCTTCGAACGACGCAGCCCCGCCCTACGGGCAGGCGGTTGCCGACCGCTTTCCGGCCCCGAGCGTCAGCTACAGCACACCCGGCCTGCAGGAGGGCCGCCGCGAATTCAGCACCTCGGCCGAAATCAACACCTGGCTGCGCACCCAGGCGGCTGCGGCCCGCTCACCTCCGCGGGCGGCGGTCATCGTCGCCGGTCGCAGCCAGGGCGACCAGCCGCTGGACGCGATGGTTCTGGCACGCGGCAGCGCGACCGATCCGGCCAGCCTGCTGGCCGCCGCCAAGCCGACAGTGCTGCTGGTCGGCCAGCAGCATGGCGACGAGCCCGCCGGCGCCGAGGCGCTGCTGGTGGTCGCGCGTGAACTGGCGCAGGGCACGCTGGCGCCGCTGCTCGACCGCATCAACGTGGTGATCCTGCCGCGCGCCAACCCTGACGG
>JAJAYS010000077.1 GCA_026786065.1 Polaromonas sp. | reverse complement strand
GGGGGGGGGGGGCGGCGCCGGCCGCGCCCCCCCCCCCCCCGCCCCGGAGCCTGAGGCGTTCCGGCTTCAAGTAGTTCTGACGATAGTTTTCGAACAGCATGCTGTCGGATGCTTCGATCCGGGCCTGCTCAGCCAGAGACTCCGCAGTCAACGCTTCAAATCGGGCCTGAGTCGACTCGCCATAGGGCAAGGCCTGCACCCATTGGCGCGCGATCAGCGATCTATCTGCGGAAAAGCGCAGGTGAGACCGCTGGTAGCTGCTTTCCATGGCAGCCAGCACCCGGGCCGAAGGCAGCAAATCCGGAGTTTCAAGCCGGGTCAAGGCGATCTCACACGCGGCGCGGTACTGGCCGCCGCCCAAAGCTGAATCCGTTGCCAGGGCAATTTCCATGCACCCTTGCAGCAGTTCGCGGCTCCAGTCCAGCAGCGGCACCTCTACACCGGCGCGCTCCAGCATCAAGCCTGGCTCCCGGCCGCGAGCGGCCGTGCGGTGCTGGTTACGCCCCAGCTCGGCGATCTCGGTTTCTGTGTCGGGCGGGCTGTCCGTCAACAGGCAGTGCAACAGAAACACGTCCAGAAAGCGCATCGTCGATGCAGAAATGCCGACCGGCTCGAACGGGTCCAGATCCATCAGCCGAACCTCCACATATTCAACGCCGCGCTCACGCAGCGCATGCAGCGGCCGCTCGCCCGGAAAGATCACGCGTTTTGGGCGAATCGTGCCGTAAAACTCGTTTTCGATCTGCAGCAGCGTGGTGGCGAGCTGGTTGTATTCGCCGCTTGGCTTGCGCACGCCGACCGCTTCGTACGGCGGGTATGACTTTGTCAGCGCCTCCTGCAGCGATGCGGCATAACCATCAAGGCTGTTGTAGCTGACCGCAAGCGAGGCCTGCGCGTCGCTCTGGTAGCCCAGCCGGCCCATGCGCAGCGAGGTCCCGTGCGGCATATACAAGGTGTGGTCGGTGAGCCGTTCAAGCGCGTGCTGACGCCCGGCAACAAAGCTCGAACACACCGCTGGCGAGGCGCCAAACAGCACCAGCAGCAAAAACGCATGGCGCCGGAAGTTGCGGATCAGACTGAAATACTGCGCGCTGCTGACGCTTGGGAGCGACCAGTTGTAGTGGATGCCGGAAATGGTCTGCATGCGCCGCCCGTAGCGGTGCGACAAGCCCATCCGGTACACGCTTTTGGCCTGCCCGATATTGGACGAGCCGAAACGGGCGATCGGAATCGATTCGTCGACCGGCAGGCTGCACGGCATGCTCGATGCCCATAGCATCTCGTCGTCCTCCTTCGCGAGCATCCGGTAGGTGAACTGGTGAATGTCGGTAAGCTCCTGCAGCGCGGCTTCGACGCTGGCATGCACCCCTGTGACGAGTTCGACCTGCGATTCGCTGAAATCGGTCGTAATGTGCGGGTGCGTCAACGCAGAGCCGAGCGACGCCGGATGCGGCGTCAAGGCCAGAGCACCAGTTGGTAAGCTGCGCAGGCTCTCTTTTTCGATGCCACGCCGCATGCCGCGAAGCCGATCTGCCGGGACGGCCGAAAGGCGCTGGGCGAGAGTGAAAGGGGTGTGGGCGTCGGCAACAGCCTGCGTTGGGTTCATCAGATGTTTCCGGATAGCGTTATCCAGTCAAAGGTATCACACGCACCTGCTGGCTGCTGCAGTGGCCAGCGTGGTGTAGCGTGCCCTGCGCAGTAGCCTGATTTGCTGGGGGATCGCAACCTTCGCTTCAGCAAGCCGCTGACGCTCGTTGAAAAAGCGACAGTCGCACTGCTGCAACGGCCCGCGCTGCTTGGGCTGCCTTGACTTGCCTGATCGGAGCGGGGACTATCGGGGCAATTTGACGTCAAGCATCTGCCCTTTGGCGCGAACCCGAAACCGCTTGGCAAGCCCAGCGCAATTCTCTCAACTTTAAAGCGGCGCAGCCGATTTACTCCATGATGTCTCTGATAAACCGATTGTTCGGATCGCGTAATGCAGCCTCGTCGTCAAAATCAACTGGCAAAGGCGTTGCTGCTGCCGATGCGCAGGCCAGCCGTTTCGAAGACAGCTGCGCAACCATTGTGGACAACTCGGAAAGTGGCATGCGCTGCCAGTTGGTCCATGTGCTGCTGCGCGACGAATTGCGACGCCACGGAATGCCGCCGCACTGGGTGTCCTGCCAGATTCAACTGGTTGTCAGCCGCCGCCGGGGCCCAGGGATGCTTTTGCGTCTGGTGGTAAGACACTGGGACGACCGCCTGATTCGGCACCTGCTGGCTTTCGAAAAATCTTTTCAGGCCGAGCTCGAGCGCTTCGAGCCGCTGGCCAAGGAGTGGCTGCACGGTATTTCGTGGCAGATTGAGCCCTTGAACACCTGCCCGTATCTCGTGATGCCTGAGAAGGCGTACTGGCAGAAGGCACCAGTTGCCCCTGTGATGCGCCCGCGTGAGGCCAGCTTCTCTGCGGCAGTGGCGGCAGGAGCGGTGACGGTGCCGGTTGCAGCGATAGCTCCGGGCACGGAATCCAGTGACATTCAGCAGATCTTCGCGATCCGTGATCGGTAAATGGCGCTGGCCAGCGCCGATTTCAGCACAACCGATTACCAAAAAACACTGCCGTCATCGCTTTAACGGCTTGGCCCCGGTGCCGGGATGCCGCAGCGCATTTGCACCACCGGCGGGCACAACGCACTAATACGTTGCCCACGCATCGAGTTACTTACCCTGGAATGTAGGAATTACCCCCCCTATTAAAGTAAGAATCGGCTGGCAGAATCTGGCACGTTACCTGCTGAGAAAATCACTTTTCATGGGAGTTTTGAATGAATGCAATTGCGCTGAATCGGTCTCTAAGCTCGCTACGTTTCACAGCTGGAGCGGCACTGCTTGCGGCCGCAGTGGTAGCGCCTTCGGTGCATGCTCAGGAAAAGGTGCTTCGAATCGCCATGACGGCTGCGGACATCCCGCGGACGCTGGGCCAACCCGACCAGGGCTTTGAAGGAAACCGTTTCACCGGCATCCCCATTTACGACTCGCTGACCCAGTGGGATCTGTCGAAAGAAGATTCCGCCAGCCCGTTGATCCCCGCCCTCGCCGTGTCGTGGGCGGTGGATGCCGCCGACAAGACAAAGTGGGTGTTCAAGCTCCGGCCCGGTGTCAAGTTTCATGACGGCTCGGCGGTCAATGCCGAGGCCGTGGTGTGGAACGTGAACAAGGTTCTCGACAAGGACGCCTTGCACTTCGACCCCAGCCAGGTTGGCGTGACGACCTCGCGTATGCCGACCTTGCGCAGCGCCCGCAAGATCGACGATCTGACCGTCGAACTCACGACCAGCGAACCTGATTCGTTCCTGCCGATCAACCTGGCCAATCTGTTCATGGCCTCCCCTGCCCACTGGGACTCCAAATTCAAAGCCGTGCCAGCCAGCGTCACAGTTCCGGCGGACCGCTCCAAGGCCGCGTGGACAGCCTTCGCCGCCGACCCGGCAGGTTCAGGCCCGTTCAGAGTCACCCGTTTTGTAGCGCGCGAAAGGCTTGAACTTGCTGCCAACAAAACCTACTGGGACGCCAAGCGCGTACCAAAGATCGACAAGGTCGTGCTGCTGCCCATGCCGGAGGCGAATGCCCGCACGGCGGCGCTGCTCGGCGGTCAGGTGGACTGGATCGAGGCGCCAGCCCCCGATGCGATGCCGCAAATAAAGCAGCGTGGTTACAAGATTTATTCCAACGCCCAGCCGCATGTGTGGCCGTGGCAGTTGTCGTTTGTTGAAGGCTCTCCGTGGCTCGACAAGCGCGTACGCCAGGCCGCCAACCAGTGCGTGGACCGCGCCGGCCTGTCGCAATTGCTCGGCGGCATGATGGCCGAGCCTAAAGGCACGGTGCCGCCCGGCCACCCTTGGTGGGGCAACCCGAAGTTCGACATGAGCTACAACGTCAAGTCGGCGCAGGCACTGATGACCCAAGCCGGTTTCTCGGCGGCCAAGCCAGTCAAGGTGAAGGTGCAGATATCCGCTTCCGGTTCGGGCCAGATGCAGCCGCTTCCGATGAACGAATTCATGCAGCAGTCGCTCAAGCAATGCTTTTTCGACGTGCAATTCGACGTCATCGAATGGAACACGCTGTTCACCAACTGGCGCAAGGGCGCGAAGGACCCGTCGGCCAACGGCGCCAATGCCACCAACGTCAGCTTCGCGGCGATGGACCCATTCTTTGCGATGGTGCGCTTCGTCAGCACCAAAACCTTCCCGCCGGTGTCGAACAATTGGGGCTACTACGGCAATGCCGAAGTGGACAAGCTGGTGGCCGACGCCCGTACCAGCTTCGAAGAAAAATCCCGCGACGCGGCGCTGGCCAAACTGCATGCCTACATTGTGGAAGACGCGCCCTTCGTCTGGGTGGCGCACGACGTGGGCCCACGTGCCATATCTGCCAAGGTAAAAAACGTGGTGCAGCCCAAAAGCTGGTTCATTGATATTGCGACCATGACGATGGACTGAGCACACGCCGGCCATGCTTCGCTACCTGCTGCGCCGCACGCTGTATGCGCTGCCCATCATGCTGGGCGTTGCTTTCGTGTGTTTTTTGCTGGTGCATCTGGCGCCGGGTGACCCACTGGTGTCCATCCTGCCGCCTGATGCATCGGCCGACCTGCAGGCGCAACTGCGCGAACTGTATGGCTTCAACCGCTCGCTGCCCGAGCAGTTCGCGCTGTGGGTCTGGCGCGCCGCGCAGGGCGATCTGGGCGTGTCGATTGCCAGCAACCGGCCGGTCGCCACCGAAGTCATGACCGCCGTGGGCAACACCCTGCGGCTGGCGGTGGTGGCCACTTTCATCGGCTTTCTGCTCGGCAGCCTGTTCGGTTTTGTGGCCGGCTACTTTCGTAATTCTTGGGTGGACCGGCTCGCGTCGGTATTTGCCGTCATGGGCGTCAGCGTGCCGCACTACTGGCTGGGCATGGTGATGGTGATCGTGTTTTCGTCGCAGTTGGGCTGGTTGCCCGGCACCGGTGCGGGGCCGACGGGGTCGGGTGACTGGTCGTGGGACTGGGCGCACCTGCAGTTTCTGGTGTTGCCCGCGCTGACCATGTCGGTCATTCCCATGGGCATCATTGCGCGCACCGTGCGGGCGCTGGTTGCCGACATTCTGGATCAGGAATTCATCGTTGGCCTGCGCGCCACCGGCCTCACGCACGCCGGCATCTTTCGCCATATGCTGAAAAATGCGGCACCCACCGCGCTGGCTGTGATGGGGCTGCAGCTGGGCTACCTGCTGGGCGGCTCGATCCTGATCGAAACCGTTTTTTCATGGCCGGGCACCGGCTTCCTGCTGAACTCCGCCATCTTCCAGCGTGACCTGCCGTTGCTGCAGGGCACCATTCTGGTTCTGGCGCTCTTTTTCGTTCTGCTCAATTTCCTGGTGGACATCCTGCAGAGTCTGCTTGACCCCCGCATTGCGCGCACCTGACATGAGCACCCTCGCCGCATCGCCCCCGATTCAGGCTCTGCAGGTGCAGCGCTCACGCGGCTACTGGACGGCCGCCCTGCACCGGTTTTTAAAAGACCCGGTCGCCTTGGGCGCGGCCGCGGTGGTGTTGCTGCTTGTCGGTCTGGCCGTGTTCGGCCCCTGGCTGGCTCCGGCAGACCCGTACCAGTCGTCCATGTTCAAGCGGCTCAAGCCGATCGGAACCTCAGGTTTTCCGCTTGGCACGGAGGAGCTGGGCCGCGATATGCTGTCC
>JAJAYS010000076.1 GCA_026786065.1 Polaromonas sp. | reverse complement strand
CGGCTAGCACCGGCATCACGCTTCAGGCCCTCATTTCATTCTGGGCCTCACGCGCCCTGCCGGCGCGAGTCGCTAATGTCAAAGGAATAATTGCAATTAATTAGACTCTGACCCCGATTACCCGCTGAATACCCCGATGCCCTTGGACTCTGACCCCGATTACCCCACCCCGATAACCGCAGAGGCCTAAATTGCGAATTCCCGACCTAACCAAAACGCCTGCACTCACATCTAATGTGATCGAGGTCTTCGGTATCAACTCAAGTCAATTAATGAAGCGCCGCGTTCTGAAGTTTGCAATAGCTGCGGGTGTTATGGCATGCTTGTGGACGGGCTATGTTTGGTACGGAAAACCCAAACTTGACGAACATCGCCTCGGGCTGATATTTAATGCTCTGAGCGCCTCATCAGAACCATTCTCGGGTCCGGCGCGGGTTACAGCGCTGACAGCACTTCCACGAGAGCAAATGCTCTTGATGGTTTTTGAAGATTTAAGTACCCCATTTAAGGACATCGAAGACCAGCTACGCCTTGATGGGGCTCGCTCAGCGCTTGACTTGGCAATTGCCGAGGGGAGCGACGAAGCGCGATTAATGCTGGGCAAAGCCTTTCGGGACGGTATCTTCGGATCGAAAAATAGTGTTGATGCTTTGCGTGAATTCCAAAAGGTCCAACGAAATATCGACGCTGGGGTTCAAGCGGGCGATAGCGATGCCCTGTATATTCACGCGTTGATGCTGTCCGAAGGTCTGGGAGTCAGACTTGATGGTAGTTCAGCATCGGAAGCGATGAGCCGTTCAGCAGAAGGATTGGGCGGCTGGCGACTCAAGAAACTAGCTGGCTCCGCTCTTTCTGGGCTTGGCGCCTTTAATAATGAAAAAAAACCTGAATTGGCAGCTCGCCTGGCGCTGCGAATGATGTCTGCGGGAGATAACTCTGCCTACTGGATAGGGGCGAGGAGTTGCAACTAGATTCATGGTTCAAATACAGATTCAAAACTAATGAGTCTTGAAGCGTTGGTCGCAGAAAGAAAAAGCCGATATTCTTGCCGAGAACCCTGGTTTGAAAGAGCTGCTAAAGCTGGACATAAACCCGCCATGGCCGAGTACGCAAATATTTTAACTTCTGAGCACGGAGATGTAGGGTCGGCAATCAAATTGTATCAGCTCTCCGGAACGGAACGATCAGATGCCGATAATTATTACTACAGTCTTCTAATGACTATTTCCGCCACTGATTTAGACGCCGTTACTTCTGGCATCGCGCTAATGCAGGACGCGATAGAAAAATTAAAAAAGTCTGACTATGAGTATTTGAGGATAGCCGCATCTTTCGGTCATGTGCTAGATCTTGAAAGCCACATGAAAAAGACTCTAGATCAAAATTTGAACTATTCACAACGGAATTTTGTTCTGGCACTTTTGGCGCTCGGAGAACTAGAAAATTCGCTGCCAGAAGTTATTAGGGCCGTAGAAATAGGCTTGGATACGCGCGAATACTTGCCAATTGTCAGATCCTCGACTATCCGCCGAACTGCATCGGTCATTGCAGAAGCTATTCGTAACAACAAGTCTTACACAGAAGTTTTACGTGCAAACCTTTCGTCCAAGGCCACATCTTTCGGCCTCGCGGAGACGAACCGAACGAACAAAACGCAAACTACCAAAACCGCTGTGGCAGTTCCGGCGAATAACACCACACCTGTCCCGACCGACTCAGAACGGCAGGCTAAGACAGGGTACCTGGCAGGTGCAACAAACGCGGCGACTGGTGGACTGTCAACGTTCACGGTTGATAACTCCACAGGGGAGCGCGATGCCGTGGTTCGCCTTTATCTCGGGGGCAGAAAACCTGCGGCACGCAGCGTGTACGTCAAGCTTGGAGAAAAGTTCACGGCGAAATCTCTGATGCCAGGAACATATGTCATGCGTTACCGATTCATCGGTAACGTTGACACATTTGAAGCTGAAGCCCCCTTTGTATTAAATGAGACCATGACTGAAAAAGGACGACGGTTTTCCGCTGTGACAGTTACTCTTTTTAAAGTGCTGGATGGAAACATGAAGAGCAAAATAGTCTCGTCTGACGAGTTCTGATGAAAAAATCGGGGTCAGGAGAAATTGGCAGAGAGATTATTAGGGTCAGAGTCCAATTAGGGACGATGTAAGCGCAGGGAGCCCGCTTGTGCGGCGGCGTAAGCCTGCCGTTGCATTGCGCCAATTTACTATCGTCAACGACCCTCGGCATCACCCAGGCAAATCGGCAGCAGCCAAACCGGAATCGGCCGCAAGATGTTTCGTGCCGCAATAGCCCGACCGCAAACCAGAAGAACCAACACCGCAGATCGCCCGATCCCGCCTAACCCCAGCCCGCGCGCAGCAGACCACAGGGGCTTATGCAGACCGTCCCTGGCTCCCGACGCCGCGCAGCGTGTCGCCAGGCAGTGCGTCGATCTCAACCAGCAACTGCGCAAGGCTGCGGCCAGCGGCGTCGAGCACGTCGCGGCCTTTTTCGGCGGTTGCGGCTGCCGCGTTGCCCGCCGCTCCGTGGGCGTTGTAGTCCTGCATCTGCCAGGCCAGTTTGGCGCTGCGGCCGTCACCGAGCAGGCTGAACTTTTCAAAACGCTGCTGCGCGCTGGATGCAAAGTTCTGGGCCTGCGCCATATCGACGCGCTCCGGCTGCAGCGCCAGCATCATCGAGGTTTCGATCTCGCCGGCATGAATGCCAAAGCGGTGTTCGTGCGGGCTGAAGCGCTCGGCTACCGAGCCGCCCTGGCTGTCGGGCAGCGGCAGGTTGAACCAGCTCGTGCTGTAAACCAGCATCCCCAAGCGGGCGCGCAGGTCGCGCGCCACCACGTCAAGCAGGCCGACCTGGCCGCCGTGGGAATTGAGCAGCAGCATTTTTTTCACGCCGCTGGCCGCCACTGACTCCGCGAGTTCGGTCCACAGCCGCAGCACCGTGTCGGCCTTCAGACTCAAGGTGCCGGCAAAGGCGCTGTGCTCAGGGCTGAAGCCAACCGCCTGCGTCGGCAGGAACAGCACCGGCAGGTCGGCCGGCAGATGCACCAGCGCGGCCGCCACCACGCCATCGACCAGCGCCGCATCGACGCTCAAAGGCAGGTGCGGGCCATGCTGCTCGATGGCGGCGACCGGCAGCACGGCGATGGCCCGCGTGCGATCGAGCCGGGCGAAGTCGGGGCTTTTCAGGTCGGCCCAAAAACGCGGCAGTTCGGGGGCGCAGTGGGTGGAAGCGGTCATGCGGCTATTTTGCGGCTTTTTCTGCGGCGTCTGCGTGCGCGCTAGCCGCCCAAACCAGCCGAGGGCGACCCGCTTTTGCTATGGTTTCAGGAGCTTTCTACGCCCGTACTTGCTTGATTAAAGAGCCAAATCGCTTAAATTTTTAAGCCTGTGCGGGGGTGCCGTCGGACGGCGCAGCGCGCAGTGGCGCCCGGCCTGGCCGCTCTTTTCACTCAGGAAGTCGAGGCGGCAGGTCCACGGCGACCGGCAACGGGATGGCTTTAGGTT
>JAJAYS010000075.1 GCA_026786065.1 Polaromonas sp. | reverse complement strand
GGCCCTGCGCGGCCTCCAGGGGCTGCGTCTGGGCCTGGTCGGCGCGTGCGGGCGGGGGGCTGCCGCTGGGGTGGTTGTGCGAAAGCACCAGGCTGGCGGCGTTCAGCGCCAGCGCCCGCACCACGACTTCGCGCGGGTACACGCTGGTCTGAGTCAGTGTGCCGCGAAAGAGTTCTTCAAGCACGATCAGCCGGTGCTGGCTGTCAAGAAACAGCACTGCAAAAATTTCGTGCGGCCGGCTGCCGAGCTGCAGTTGCAGGTAGTCGCGCACCGCCGCAGGGGATTCGAACAGGGTTTGCTGGGTCAGCTGGGCCGCCAGCGCCCGCCGCGCCAGCTCCAGCACCGCGACGATCTCGGCCCGCTTGGCCGGACCGAGCCCCTTGATGCTTTTGAGCGCGTCGGCTCCGGTGTGCAACAGCCCGGCGACGCCGCCAAAGCGGTCTAGCAGCTCCTGGCCCATCTGCAGCGCATTCTTGCCCGGCAGGCCGGTGCGCAGCAGCAAGGCCAGCAGCTCGGCATCGCTTAGCGCGGCCGGTCCGCGGGCGAGCAGCTTTTCGCGCGGGCGCGATGCTTCGGGAAGGTCTTTTAGCAGCATGGCGCCTGGCTTCTCGGAGTGCGCCAATTCCCGGCAAGAGCGCCCGGACGGCTTGGGTTTCTACAATGGCAGAAGTTTACAAACCCCGGCTTCTAGCAAAAGGCCGCATCCAGCACACCATGTCAAGCGACTCTTCCCCGACACAAACCGCTCCGCTGGTTCAGATACAGAGCGGCTCTTTTCTGACCCTGCATTACCGCATGGCCGGCCCCGACGGGCAGGACCTCATCAGCACGTTCGGCGGCAAGCCGGCCACGCTGAGCCTGGGTGCCGGTGAGCTGTCGCCAGCCATCGAGCAGCGGCTGATCGGACTGCATGAGGGCGCCAGCGCGACCTTCGAGCTGGCTGCCGGCGAGGCCTTCGGCGAGCGCAAGGCCGAGTTGCTGCAGTGGGTGGCGCGCAGTCTGTTGAATGAGCTTGGCCGGCCCGGGGAGGCCTACCAGGCTGGCGACGTGGTGCAGTTCCCGACGCCCGACGGCCTGGGGCAGTACGCCGGCTCGGTGCTGCACAGCGCGGCGGCCGATGCGCCGGTGCAGTTTGACTTCAACCACCCGCTGGCCGGCCAGCCAGTGACGTTTGAAGTGCATGTGATTGGAGTTCTATGACTGCCAAGCCCGGAACCAACCCGTCCGCCTTGTCTGCGCAAGCACGGTCTGCCAACGGCCCGCAGGAAATTTTGCTGGCCGAGCCGCGCGGCTTTTGCGCTGGCGTTGATCGGGCGATTGAAATCGTCGAGCGCGCGCTGACCAAATTCGGCGCGCCCATCTATGTGCGGCACGAGATCGTTCACAACACCTACGTCGTCAATGAACTGAAGGCCAAGGGCGCGATATTCATCGAAGAACTGGCCGACGTGCCGCCCGGCGCGACGCTGATCTTCAGCGCGCATGGCGTCAGCAAGGCGGTGCAGCATGAGGCGGTGCAGCGCGGCTTTCAGATCTTCGATGCGACCTGCCCGCTGGTGACCAAGGTTCACGTCGAGGTCGCCAAGCTGCACAAAGAGGGCTACGAATTCATCATGATCGGCCACAAGGGCCACCCGGAAGTCGAAGGCACGATGGGCCAGCTCGCCAGCGGCATTCACCTGGTCGAAGACGTGGCCGACGTGGCTCGCATTACCCCGGGCCAGACCCGCAAACTCGCCGTGGTGACGCAGACCACGCTCAGCGTCGATGACGCGGCCGAGATCAGCGCGGCCGTCAAGGCGCGCTTTCCGCAGGTGCGCGAGCCCAAGCAGCAGGACATCTGCTACGCAACGCAAAACCGGCAGGACGCGGTCAAGGTAATGAGCCCGCAGGTTGATGTGCTGATCGTCGTCGGCAGCCCGACCAGCTCCAACAGCAACCGGTTGCGCGAGCTGGCGGCCAAGCTGGGCACCGAGGCCTACATGGTCGATGACGCCAGCGAGCTGCAAGAGAGCTGGTTCGAGGGCAAGCTCAAAGTCGGCCTTACTGCGGGCGCGTCGGCCCCGGAGTTGCTGGTCAACCAGGTGATAGACCGCATCAAGGCGCTGGGTGCGGTGTCGGTGCGCAAAATGCCCGGCATCGAAGAAACCGTCAAGTTTCCGCTGCCCAAGGGCTTGAAGCTCGATGCCCAGGGCCAGCAGCTCGAAATGGGCGACAGCCAGTTGCATCAGGCTCTCTGATGCCGGCCCGCGCCACCATGCCCGATCTCCAGCCCCTCGCCGACGGGGCTGTCAGTCGCTATGAAATTGAGAGCTGCTCACGCCGATTTTTAAAGGGCTACAGCCACTTTATTCTTCAAACTCCGCTTTGGAAGCTGCCGGGCCGGGCCCTCGGGCTGGAGTGCGCCGAGGTCTGGCTCAAGCTGGAGCATCTGCAGACCGGAGGCAGCTTCAAGGCCCGCGGCATGCTGAACCGGCTGCTGTCCAACCCGATACCGGCCAGCGGCGTGATCGTCGCATCCGGCGGCAACGCCGGCATCGCAACTGCAGCCGCCGCGCGCGAACTCGGCGTGCCGTGCGAGGTCTTCGTGCCGGAAATTTCCAGCCCGGCCAAGCGCGCCAGACTGGCCGCGCTGGGGGCCACCGTCGTCGTTGGTGGTGCGGCGTATTCCGATGCGCTGCAGGCCTGTCTTTCGCGCCAGCAGCACACCGGGGCGCTGCTGACCCACGCCTACGACCAGCCTGAAGTGCTGGTTGGCGCCGGCACGCTGGCGCTGGAGATCGAGCAGCAGGGTGGTCTGCCGGATGCGGTGCTGGTCAGCGTAGGCGGCGGCGGGTTGCTGGGCGGCATAGCCTGCTGGTTCGCATCGCGCAGCCGCGTGGTCGCGCTGGAGCCCGAACTCGCGCCCACGCTGTTTCGCGCACGCGAGGCGGGTCGGCCGGTCGATGTGTCGGTCGGCGGCCTGGCAGCCGACTCGCTGGGCGCCAAACGCATCGGCGCGCTGGCCTGGCAGCAGGCCGAGGCCCGTGTGCGCGAGGCGCTTCTGGTGACCGACGAGGCGATCCGCGAGGCGCAGCTTTTTTTGTGGCGCCAGTTCAAGCTCGCGGTCGAACCGGCGGCCGCGCTGCCGCTGGCGGCGCTGCGAAGCGGAGCCTGCACCACCCGTGCCGACGAAAAGGTCTGCCTGATCGTTTGCGGCGCCAATCTCGACCCGGCCTCACTGGCTTGAGGGCCCTCCGCATAACTCTGGCGGAACTGTGGCGGCCGCATTGGGATGGGCTGCAAGGCGTCTTTTTGCAGCCAACAGCCGCGCTATTGGGAAAAAAAGCAACGCAGCAGACCGTCCGAGCCTGGCTGATCACAGGCCGCAGGGAGTTATGCAGAGGGTCCTTACAGGCGACAAATACAATTGCTGCATGCTCGACATCAACCTGCTTCGCAAAGACCTGGCGTCGGCCATCGCCCGTCTTGAGACTCGTAAAACTCCGCAATCTTTTTTGAACGTCGAGGCTTTCGCCGAGTTCGAAGCCGAGCGCAAACGCCTGCAGGTGCGGACCGAAGAATTGCAGGGCCGCCGCAACAGCCTGTCCAAACAAATCGGCCAGATGAAGGGCAAGGGCAAGGGCGAGGACGCAGCGACCCTGATGGCCGAAGTCGGCGGACTCAAAGATGAGTTAGACGCCTCCGCGCAGGGGCTCGACGAAATCCAGACCCAGCTCGAAGCGCTGCTGCTGGCCGTTCCCAACCTGCCGCACGCCAGCGTGCCGGTGGGCGCAGGCGAGGCCGGCAACGTCGAAGTGCGCAAATGGAGCCCGCTCGAAGGTCCGGGTGGGGAGCCACCGGCTTTCGCCTTTGAGGTCCGGGATCACGTCGATCTCGGCCAGCCGCTGGGGCTGGACTTTGAGTTGGGAGCCAAGCTCTCGGGCTCGCGCTTTAGCGTGTTGAAGGGTTCGGTCGCACGGCTGCACCGCGCGCTGTCGCAGTTCATGCTCGACGTGCAGACGCTGGAGCACGGCTACACCGAATGCTATGTGCCCTACATCGTCAACAGCGATTCGCTGCGCGGCACTGGTCAATTGCCGAAGTTCGAAGAAGATCTGTTCGCGGCAAAAAAGGGCGGCCAGGAAGGCGGCGCCGCGGCCGAAAGCGCGCTGTATTTGATCCCCACGTCCGAAGTCCCGCTGACCAACTTTGTGCGCGATGCAATCACGCCTGAAGCGCAGCTACCGCTCAAGTTCACCGCGCATTCGCCGTGCTTTCGCTCCGAGGCTG
>JAJAYS010000074.1 GCA_026786065.1 Polaromonas sp. | reverse complement strand
TTGGTCAAACAGCCATAAACCCTTAAAAAAATAACGGACTGCGTTGCCGCTGACGAACAGGCTGGCACGGTAACTTGCCAGCGCGCTGTGGGCCTTCGCCAGCGCAGCGAGGTCGGCTGGCCGGTCGGCTGGTGCGATGCCGATCAGCGGCAACGCCTCTGCGGCAAAACTCGCCTGCGCGAGTTGGCGCACCCATTCGCGGGCCTCGTCCTCGGGGCGGGTGACGATCACCCGGAGCCGGTGCGCGGCAGCGGGCGCCATCACAAGGCGGCGTCAGGCGGCGTTCGGGGCGACCAGACGGCCCCGCCGGCGCGCAGTTTGGCGGCGACGATCTCGCCCAGCGCCTCGGCCTCCGCAAAGTTGCGCACCACCGCCGTTTGCTGCGCCAGCACCAGCGGCATCGGCACATGCAATTCGGTGACCACCGGATCGACGCTGGCAGGGTCACCCCAGGCAGCCTCAAGGTGCATCAGGTCGCCGCCGCGCAGCAGGCTGGCGCCCTGGGTGAAAGCCGCCAGCGGCATCGAGCAGCTGCCACCCATCGCCCGCGAAACCGTGCGTTCGGCCGTCACGGCCAGCCAGGTCGGCTGGTGGGCCAGCCCGGCCAGGGCTTCGAGCAGATCGGTGCGGCCAGACAGCACCTCGATGCCGAGCGCGCCCTGCCCGGCTGCCGGCAGCATTACGGCAGGCTCGAAGACCTGGGCGATGCGGCTTTCCATGTCAAGGCGCTTCAGACCCGCTGCGGCCAGCACGATGGCGTCGTACTGGCCGTCGTCGAGCTTGCGCAGACGGGTGTCGAGATTGCCACGCAGCGGCGCGATTTGCAGATCGGGGCGCTGGGCGCGCAGCAGCACCAGACGGCGCAGGCTGGAGGTGCCGACCATCGCCCCCTGCGGCAGCGCGGCCAGCGATGCATAACGATTCGAGACAAAGGCATCGCGCGGGTCTTCGCGTTCGAGCACGCAGGCTAGCAAAAAGCCGTCGGGCAGGTCCATCGGCACATCTTTGAGCGAATGCACCGCGAGGTCGGCACGGCCGTCGAGCAGCGCGGCTTCCAGCTCCTTGACGAACAAACCCTTGCCCCCGATTTTGCTCAGCGAGCGGTCCAGGATCCGGTCGCCCATCGTGGTCATGCCAAGCAGCTCCACCGGCCAGCCCAGGCGCTCCTGAAGCAGGCTTTTGACGTGGTTCGCCTGCCAAAGAGCAAGCCGGCTTTCGCGCGTGGCGATGACGATTTTGTTGATCAATTTGGTGTTGCAGCGGCTGCAGATTTTTGGGATTAGCCCAGTGCCAAAGCCGCCGGCGGCCCGTCTGGCTATGAGCCCCGAATGCTAGCATGCACTCTGCTCGCCAGGCA
The DNA here is from genome assembly GCA_026786065.1 of Polaromonas sp. Lineage (GTDB taxonomy): Bacteria > Pseudomonadota > Gammaproteobacteria > Burkholderiales > Burkholderiaceae_C > Polaromonas. The sequence goes on along the minus strand of JAJAYS010000074.1, from coordinate 11,021 downwards.
CTTTCCAAGCGCCTGCCAGGAGTGGCAAACCCGGCTCAAAAATAGACCTCATCCGGTGCGAAAGCGCGCAGCTTCAAGGTTGAAAAATACAGGACGCACATGGCGACGAAAGCAGGCAAAAAGGGAAGCAGCAAGCGCGCCCGCGCTCAAGACGCCAACGAGGCGCCGCTGGTCGAAGACATCCGGCTTCTCGGCCGGCTGCTTGGCGAAGTGATCCGCGAGCAGGACGGCGACGAAGCCTACAGGCTGGTCGAGCAGACGCGCAGCCTGTCGGTGGCGTTTCGCCGCGAGGCCGACCCGGCCGCCGACGCGGCACTGAAGCGGCTGTTGAAAACCCTCTCTGCCGACCGCACCGTCAGCGTGATTCGCGCCTTCACCTACTTCAGCCATCTGGCCAATCTGGCCGAAGACCGTCACCACATTCGCCGCCGCGCGGCCCAAGAGCGCGCCGGGGAAGCGCAAGAGGGCAGCATCGAGGTCACGCTAAAACGCCTGCGGCAGGCCGACATCGGCATCGAGGCCATCGCCGGGATGCTGGCGGAAAGCTTCGTGTCGCCGGTGCTGACGGCGCACCCGACCGAAGTGCAGCGCAAAAGCATTCTTGATGCGGAGCGCAACATTGCGCAGCTGCTGGTGGCCCGCGACGCGATGCTCGCCAGCGCCCCTGCCGGCACTGCCAGCGCGATCGCTCCAAACTCGCGCGCCGCGCCAGACCGGCTCCTGCTGCGTGATCTGGCCGCCAACGAGGCGCTGCTTCGCAACCGGGTACTTCAGCTGTGGCAGACCCGGCTACTGCGCTTTTCAAAACTCACGGTGAACGACGAAATCGAAAACGCCCTGAGCTACTACGACGCGACCTTTCTGCGCGAGATTCCCCGGCTTTACGGCCAGCTTGAACGCGAGCTTGGCACGCCAGCGGTCCACAGCTTTTTGCGCATGGGCCACTGGATAGGCGGCGACCGCGACGGCAACCCCCACGTCGGCGCCGAGACGCTGCAGTACGCGCTGCGCCGGCAGGCCGAAGTGGCGCTGCGGCACTACCTGACCGAGGCGCATCTGCTTGGCGGGGAGCTGTCGCTTTCCAGTCGCCTGGTCGGCGTCAGCCCGGCCATGCAGGCGCTGGCCGCCAGCTCGCCAGACAGCAATCTGCACCGCCAGGACGAGCCCTATCGGCGAGCGCTGATAGGCGTCTATGCGCGCCTTGCGGCAACGCTGAAAACGCTCACCGGTACCGAGGCGGCGCGCCACGCGCTGCCGCCGCAAAACCCCTATGACCGGGCCGAAGACTTCGCCGCAGACTTGCGCACCATAGAGGCCTCATTGCTGGCCCAGCACGGCGGCGCACTGGCCGATGAACGGCTGCACCCGCTGATCCGCGCCGTCGATGTTTTCGGTTTCCACCTGGCCACGCTCGATCTGCGCCAGAGTTCGGACCAGCACGAGGCAGTCGTCGCCGAACTGCTGGCGACCGCCGGGCTGGAGCCGGCCTACGCCAGTCTCAACGAGGCCGCCCGGCGCGTGCGTTTGCTGGGGGTACTGCGGGACGCCCGGCCGCTCGGCGTGCCAGGCGCCGATTATTCGGCGCTCGCGCGCAGCGAACTGGCGATCTTTGACGCCGCCAAAGTCGCGCGCCGCCGCTTTGGCGAGCAGGCGATACGCCATTACATCGTCAGCCACACCGAGTCGGTTAGCGATCTGCTCGAAGTGCTGGTGCTGCAGAAAGAAGCCGGGTTGATGCACGGCACGCTGGACGCCAACGGCCGGCACGAACTGATCGTAGTGCCGCTGTTCGAGACCATCGAAGACCTGCGCCAGGCTGCGCCCATCCTGCGCGCCTTCTACGCGCTTCCCGGCATTGCCGACCAGATCCGGCGCAGCGGCGGCGAGCAGGACGTGATGCTTGGCTACTCCGACAGCAACAAGGACGGCGGCATCTTCACCAGCAACTGGGAGCTGTACCGTGCCGAAATGGCGCTGGTCCAGCTGTTCGACGAAGGCGGCAACGCCAGCCAGATCCGCTTGCGCATGTTCCACGGCCGGGGCGGCACGGTCGGCCGTGGCGGCGGGCCGAGCTACCAGGCCATCCTGGCGCAGCCGCCCGGCACGGTGCGCGGGCAGATCAGGCTGACCGAGCAGGGGGAGGTGATCGGCTCGAAATACGCCAACCCCGAAATCGGCCGGCGCAACCTCGAAACGCTGGTCGCCGCGACGCTGGAGGCCACGCTGCTGCAAGCCACCGGGCCGGCCAGCGCGGCCTTCATGCAGGCGGCCGACGCGCTATCGCATGCCAGCATGGCGGCCTACCGCGAGCTGGTCTATCAAACGCCGGGCTTTGCCGATTATTTTTTTGACGCAACGCCGCTGCGCGAGATCGCCGAACTCAACATCGGCTCGAGGCCCGCCTCCCGAAAGCCGTCCAAGCGTATCGAAGACCTGCGGGCCATTCCGTGGGGCTTCAGTTGGGGCCAGTGCCGGCTGGCGCTGCCAGGCTGGTACGGCTTCGGCACGGCGGTCGAACAGTGGCTGGCCGGGCCCGCTTCAAAGGCCCGCCAGCGGGCGCCTCTGGCTCGGCTGCAGGCCATGCACCGGCAGTGGCCGTTCTTTCGCACGCTACTCAGCAACATGGACATGGTGCTGGCCAAAAGCGACCTGGCTTTGGCCTCGCGTTATGCCAGCCTGGTCGGCAATGCGCGGCTGCGCAAAAAGATTTTTGGTTTGATAGAGGCCGAATGGCATCGCACCAGCCATGCGCTGGAACTGATCACCGGCGAAAAAACCCGGCTGGCTTCCAACCCGGCGCTGCAGCGTTCAATTCGCCAACGCTTTGCGTACATCGATCCGCTGCACCACCTCCAGGTCGAGCTGATCGCCCGGTACCGGGCAGGCCACACCGACCAACGGGTGCAGACCGGCATCCAGATTTCGATCAACGGCATCGCGGCCGGCCTGCGCAACACCGGCTGAGTTTGCGACCGGCGAAACCGGCGGCATGCAGGCAGGCACTCGCGCGGCGTAGCGCCGCCGAAAAAACGGACTCTGTAGGCTTCGTCCTAGGGTAAGTGCAGCGCTTTCCCATCGCCGATCCTGTACTGCGGCCCGTAGCATTACCCTTAGCGGAATCTTCTATCCTCCTTTTAAGCGGGGTCCGGTCTAATCCGCAACCCGCCTAAATAGTGGCGACGTCCGCTACCGCGCGAATTGCGCTCGCGTCGGCGGCGTACCGTAATCCGAGGCAACTCGTAGTTGCGCAAGTTTGCCCTTCGCTTTCCTTTCGGCGGGGGCCATGGCGGGCATGTTCTAAAGGGCATGCCTGGGCGAAAGCCACTCTCAAAAACCTACTCTTACCGGAGCTATCGTCAATGCAACCCGCCGACTTTTCCGCCCGCGTCGCCCGCCGCACCAGTGCAGCCGACTTTGTGGATTCCGATGCGGCCAGCCTGGCCTCGCACATGCACCGCTGTGCGAGTTCACACGGCCGGTTCTTTGCGTTTAAAACCGGCTTGCAATCCGCCCACGCCACGCTGTCTTCCCGGGTGGTTACGGTAGGTGCCGGCGTTTTCGTCGGCGTGGCACTGATCGCCATCGCACTAGTTTGAGCGGGTGGCCAACGCGGCCGGTTCCCGGTTCCACAATTTAAGCCCCTACGCGCGTCGCATTCTTTCCGAGCACGCACAGCCCGATCCTCCGATACGCGCCGAACTCTTCGGCGCGCAGCGTTTTGAAGAACACGGCTGGTCGCTGGCCAAAGCGCAGGTAGTCAGGCCCTTCGCTGCCAAATCAGCGGGGCAGCGTGCTCAGTTTTTCCCGCGTGTCATCAGCAACATCGCAGCGCTGCGGCGGGCCTACGACTACATCGCCCTGACATCGCGCAGCGGGCATTACGTGACCCCCGCGGCCGACTGGCTGCTAGACAATTTTCACTTGATCGAGGCCCAGCTCCAGCAAATCCAGGAGGGGGTGCCGCATCGCTATTACGCCGACCTGCCCAAACTGGCGAACGCGCCGCTGGAGGGGTTGCCACGGGTTTACGGCATCGCCTGGGCTTATGTGGCCCACACCGACAGCGTGCTCGACCCGGTACTGTTCACCGCGTTTTTGCACGCCTACCAGGAAGTCAACGAGCTGACGCTGGGAGAGCTTTGGGCCTTGCCGACCACAATTCGGGTAGTGCTGCTGGAGAATCTTCGGCGCATGGCCGACCGCATTGCGCGCAACAAGGTTGCCCGCGAGGTCGCCCATGCGGTCTGGGACGCGCCCGCCGGCCTTGGCGCCCGCGACCTGGACGAACTGCTGGCTCAAATGCGTGCGCTTGGCCTGGAGCGCAGTTATCTGACGGAGTTGTGGCAGCGCATGCCGGCCGAACGCAGTGAGTCGGCCCACGCGGCTTTCGCCTGGACCGAGCAGCATTGCCACGACGCGCTGGCGCTGATCGGCGAAGGCCAGAACACGCAGGTCGAGGCCAACCTGACCGTCAGCAACATCATCACCACGCTGCGGCTGATCGGTCAAGTCGATTGGGCCGAGCTGATCGAGCCGGTCAGCCATTCGCTGCAGGTGCTGCGCCGGGTGCCGAGCTTTTCGCGCGAGAGCGAGCTGACGCGCCAGCAGATCACCCGGGCAATGGAGCGGCTGTCGCAGCGCACCGGCCACTCCGAGCGCAAGGTGGCCGAGGCGGTGTTGCAGGCTGCCCGCCAAAGCAACAATTCGATGGCCGCGCGGACTGCCGGTTACTACCTGATCGGGCCGGGGCGGCCCATCCTGGAGGCCCTGCTCGAACCCGACGCAGTAGCCCGCCGGTCACCCGGTGCGGCAAACCGTACTGCGGGAAGCTGGCGCCTTCCGCTGTATGCGCTGACTTGGTTCGCCGGGACTGCGGCGCTGCTGTTCTGGGCCGCGCAGTTTCGCGACGGGCCGCTTTGGGCGGTCGCGCTGGCGCTGGCGCTGCTGGCCTTTCCCGCATCGGAAGCAGTGGCTGCACTGCTGCAGCGGCTGATCGCCGAATCGACCCGCATCCAGCCTCTGGCCCGGCTTGACTTCAGCGGCGGCATCCCGGCCGAGCACCGGGTGCTGGTGGTCGTGCCGGCGATGCTGACGTCGGTTGAGTCAAATACCGAACTGGCGCACTGGCTTGCGCTGCACTGGCTGGCCAGCCGCGAGAAAAACGCCCAGTTCGCCTTGCTTACCGACTGGGCTGACGCGCCCGGTGAAACGCTGGAGTCGGACAGCCTGCTGCTCGAAGACATGCGTGCGCGGCTGCGGGTGCTCAACCGCAGCTACCCGGTTGCCGCCAGTGCGGCTCCCCGCTTCGCACTACTGCACCGCAAACGCAGCTGGTCGGCCAGCGAAGGCCGCTGGATCGGCTGGGAGCGCAAGCGCGGCAAGCTCGAACAGCTGGTGCGGCAACTCGCTGGCGGCCCGGCCTCGGCCTTCCTGGCGCTGAGCGGCGACGCACGGCTGACTGAGGGCACCCGCTACATCGTCACGCTCGACAGCGACACCACCTTACCCGCTGGTACGCTGCGCGACCTGGTGGCCATCGCCGCGCACCCGCTTAATGCGCCCCAATTCGACGTGAAGACCGGCCGTGTCACCGCTGGTTACGGCATTCTTCAGCCCCGTGTGGTGCCGCCCGTCACCGCGCCGCACGAGCGTTCGCCATTCCACGCGATGTTTTCCGGCGAGGGCGGACTCGACCCGTACAGCCAGGGCAGCGCCGACCTTTACCAGGACCTTTTCGGGCTCGGCACCTTCACCGGCAAGGGCCTGTTGCATGTGGCCGCAGTGCATGCCGCGCTGGACCAGCGGCTGCCCGAGGGCGCCATACTGAGCCACGACCTGCTCGAAGGCGCGATTGCGCGTTGCGGGTATGTCGGCGACGTGGTGTTGATCGAGGACCATCCACACCATGCGGGCGTGGCGGCGTCGCGTCTGCACCGCTGGACGCGCGGCGACTGGCAGTTGCTGCCCCTTATGGCGCGGGCCGGGCGGTTTGGCATCGATGCGCTGGGTCTATGGCGCATGAGCGACAACCTGCGCCGTTCGCTGCTGGTGCCAGCCTGTGCACTGTTGTTGACCGGGGTTATTTTTACCGGCGTGCTACCACTCTGGATGGTGTTGGCCGCTACCGCACTGGCATTTTTGGCCGGCCCGTTGCTGGGCGCAGCGGCGGGCCTGGTGCCGACGCGGCGCGGCATTTCGCTGCTGCACTTTTTTCATGTCGGCTTCGGTGATGCGCTGCGCAGCATTACGGCCAGCCTGTGGCAACTCAGCGGGCTTTTCGTTCAGGCCGGACTGCTGGCCGACGCCATAGGCCGGGCGCTGTGGCGCATGTTGGTCAGCCGCAAAAAACTCCTTGAATGGACCACCGCCCAGCAGGCGCAGGCGAGTGCCGAGTACGCGCTGTCGGCCTTCGTCTCCAAACATTGGCTGGCCAGTGCCCTGTGCCTGGCGTTGGGCGTCGCCGCCGTTTACTACAGCCCGACGCCATTGGCCGGAGCGGCACTTTTTGCATTCTGGGCCGCTGCCCCTTTGTGGGCCTGGTGGGCAAGTCGCCCGGCGCCCGGCCGGGTTGCGGGTGGGCTGGACCCGCAGCAGCAAGACTATCTTCGCGCGTTGGCACTGCAGACCTGGCAGCTGTTTGAACGCTGCGTCGGCCCGGAAGACAACCATCTGCCGCCGGACAACCTCCAGGTCGATGCCGAACCCACGGTGGCGCACCGCACCTCCCCGACGAACATCGGCCTATACCTGCTGGCCACGCTGTGCGCACGCACTTTCGGTTTGGTCACGGTGGCCGAGGCCATCGCCCGTTTAGAGGCAACGCTCGGTACCGTCGAGCGCATGGCCAAGCACAACGGCCACCTCTACAACTGGTATGAAACCCGCACGCTGGAGGTGTTGCTCCCGGCTTATGTCTCGACAGTGGACAGCGGCAATCTGGCCGGCCATCTGCTTGCGGTCACCGAAGGCTGCAAAGAACTCGCCGCACAAGACCAGGCTCTGCCAGGACAGGCGGCGAGCCTGCTGCGCCTGGCCGAGCGTTGCGAGCGCCTGTGCATGGCGATGGATTTTTCCGGGCTTTACAGCCACAAACGCCACCTCTTTCACATCGGCCTGCGGGTCTATGAGCAGGCGCTCGACGCAAGCTATTACGACCTGCTGGCGTCGGAATCGCGTCTCACCAGTTTCCTGGCGATTGCCAAGGGCGACGTGCCGCGCCGCCACTGGCAGGCCTTGGGCCGCGCCTACCTGTCGGTCGGCGTGATGCCCGGCCTGAAATCCTGGTCGGGCTCCATGTTCGAGTACCTGATGCCCTCGCTGGTGATGTACGAACCCGATCAGGGTCTGCTGCATATCTCGGGTCTGGCGGCGGTGCGCGAGCAGCAGGCGTTCGGCCTCCAGCAGAACCTGCCCTGGGGCGTATCGGAGTCGGCGTATTTTGCGCAAGACCATTCTCTCGCCTATCAGTATTCGCCATTCGGCGTGCCGCGGCTGGCGTTACGCCGCACGCCCGCCACCGACCGCGTCGTCGCGCCGTATGCCAGCGTGCTGGCCTGCCTCTTCACGCCGCGCGAGGCGGTTGCCAACCTGCAGGCGCTGGAGAAGCTCGGGGCGCGCGGCGACTGCGGATTTTTTGACGCGGTCGATTTTACCGTCTCGCGCCAGCCCGGCGCGCTGCAATTCAGCGTGGTCAAAAACTTCATGGCCCACCACCAGGGCATGTCGGTGGTAGCGCTGTGCAACCTGCTGTGCCACGACGCACCGCGCCGCTGGTCTGCCAGCGCGCCGCTGGTGCAGGCTTACCAGTCGCTGTTGCATGAAAAAACGCCGCGCCAGATCGTCGAGAGCGCCGATCCCCGCACCCTGCCCGAATCCGACGACGCGCGGCGCGAGCGCATCTATCACTCCCGCGAAATCGATCCGGCGGCCACCGGCTGGCAGCCGACCCAGCTGCTGTCCAACGGCCGCTACAGCGTGGCGCTTCGGGCCAACGGTGCCGGCGTGAGCCGCTGGCGCTGGGCCGGCCGCAGCGCCAACGTCAGCCGCTGGCGCGACGACCTGCTGCGCGACGAATACGGCTCCTTCCTTTATCTTCGCCCGGCCGGCGAAACCGCTGCTTCAGTCACGTTTCATCCGGCACCGCACCCGCGCTGGACCTACCGCGCAACCTTTCTGGCCGACCAGGTGCAGTTCAGCGCCAGCTCGGACGCGCTGCACGCGACCACCACGGTGCTGGTGAGCCCTGAAGACGACATTGAGCTGCGCACGCTGACGCTCCACAACCGCCTGGACGAGGAGATGAGCTTGGACGTGGTGTCCTGCTTCGAAGCGGTGCTGGCCGACGCCCGGGCCGACGAGACGCACCCGGCGTTCTCCAACCTGTTCATCGACACCCACTGGCGCCCCGAATGGCGTGCGCTGATTGTGTCGCGCAAGCCCCGGCTGATCGGCGACGCCACGATGGCGGTCGCGCATTTCCTGGCCGATGTCGAAGGCAATGTGCGCGAGGTCGATCTACTGGCCGACCGGAAAGCCTTTTTGGGGCGCAACCGCAATGCCGATTACCCAGCGATGCAGGCAAATCCGCGCACCGAAAGCGGCGCCCCGGTCAATGGGCTGGACCCGGTTGCCGGCCTTCGGGTGCGCGTACGGATCCCGGCCGGTGGCATGGCCAGGCTGACCTTTGCGACCGCCGCCGCCGAAAACACCGAGCAGCTGCTGCCGCGCATCGACAAATACCTGCAGCCGATGCACGTCGAACGGGCGACCCGCATGGCCGCCACGCTGGCGCAGGTGCGGCTGCACGATCTGCAGGTCGATCCGGCCGAAAACGCCGCGCTGCAAGACCTCACCACCGCCTTGATGTACAGCACCGCCCGGCCGCACAGCGAGCGCGCGCTGGTCGATCAGCGCCAGCTCTGGCGCTTCGGCTTGTCGGGTGACAAACCCATCGTGCTGGTGCGCATTCATTCGAGCAGCGGCCTGGGGCTGGTGAATGCGCTGCTGCGGGCCCAGCCGCTGTGGAATTTTGGCGGTCTGACGGTCGATCTGGTAGTGCTCAACAGCGAAGTCAACTCCTACCTGATGCCTTTGCAAAGCGAGATTCTGGCTCTGCGCGACCGCACGCTGCAGCAGGTCGAAAACAGTTTCCCGCGTGGCGATGCGGCCGGTTTTTACCATTTGCGAGACCATGAAGTCTCGTTATTCGAAAAGGCCGCGCTGGCCGCGCTGGCACGGGTTATTTTTGTCGCCGACGGACGGCCGCTGGAGCAGCAACTGGCGGCGCTGCAGGAGGAGCCAACGGCGGTGGCCGCGCCGTCTCCCGCTAGCTCGCCAGTCGGCGGGCCATCGCACCGAAGGTCGGACCTTTCGGCGACCGCGCCGCAAGGCCGCTTCGACCCCGCCACAGGCGAATTCGTTTTCGACGTGGACAACCGGCAGGTGCCGCCGCGCCCGTGGGTCAACGTCATTGCCAATTCGGCGTTCGGCTTTCAGGTGTCCGAGTCCGGCAGCGGCTACACCTGGGCGACCAACAGCCGGTTGCATCAGGTGACGAGTTGGTCCAACGACCCGGTGAGCGACCCCAGCCCGGAGCATTACCTGCTGCAGGACCTGGAGAGCCGCAAGTTCATCGCGCTGGTCCCGGGCAACCGCCAGGCCAGCCCGGTCTCGCATCGGGTGCGCCACGGCCAGGGTTACAGCAGCTTTGTCAGCCGGCACGGCGACCTGGCGGTTGAGGCCACTTTTTTTGCCGACTGCACCGATCCGGTCAAACTGGTACAGGTCACGCTGACGCACCACGGCAGCGGCAAACGGCGGCTGCGTGCGCTGGCTCTGGTCGAGTGGCAGCTCGGCGCGGCCCGGCATGAGCGGCGCACCGTGCAGACCTGGAAGCCGGCCGGCTACGAGGCGGTGTTCGCGCAGCAGCGCGAGATGCGTGCCGGCTTTGGCGGCAGCACCGGTTTCGTCGCAGCAAATGGCTTGAAAGGGCCTGTGAGCTGGACTTGCGACCGCAGCGAATTTTTCAATCCGGCAGGCCGGCTGGTGATCCCCGACAAACTGGGCCAGTCGGCGCAAGGCGGCATCGATCCGTGCGCGGCACTGGCTGGCGATCTGCTGATCCAGGGCGGGCAAACGGTGCAGTTCGCCTTCGTGCTGGGCCACGCCGAAAGCAGTGACCGGGCGCTGGCGCTGGCGGCAAAGTGGCAAGCCGCCGACCCGCTCAAGGCGCTCAAACAGGTGCGGGATTTCTGGTCCGGGCTGCTTGGCAAGCTGCAGGTGCAGACGCCCGACCCGTTGTTCGACGCGCTGGTCAATCGCTGGTTGCTGTACCAGACGCTGACCTCGCGGCTGTGGTCCAAGGCCGGCTTTTACCAGGCCGGCGGCGCCTTCGGCTTTCGTGACCAGTTGCAGGATGCGATGGCCTTCACCGAGATCGAGCCCGAGCGGCTGCGCCAGCAGATTCTGCTCAATACCTCCCGCCAGTTTCCGGAAGGCGATGTGCAGCACTGGTGGCACGCACCCGGCGGCGAAGGCGTGCGCACGCACTTTTCCGACGACCTGCTGTGGCTGCCCTATGCCTGCGCGCATTACCTGCAGGTCACCGGCGACCGCAGCCTGCTCGACGAGAGCGTGCCGTTCATCGAAGGCGCGGCGATCCCCGAGGGCGCCGAAGACGCCTACTACGCACCGCAAACCAGCGAGCAGACGGCGTCGGTATATGAGCATTGCGCCCGCGCTATCGACCGCAGTCTGGCGGTCGGCGCGCACGGCCTGCCGCTGATGGGCACCGGCGACTGGAATGACGGCATGAACCGGGTCGGCCACGAAGGCCGGGGCGAGTCGGTCTGGCTGGCCTGGTTTTTGTGCAGCGTGGTGAGCGGTTTTGCGCCGATTGCCCAGGCCCAGGGCGACACCGCCCGCGCAGCAAGCTGGTTGAAAAGCCGCGACGGCTGGATAGCCGCACTGCACAGCCACGGCTGGGACGGCGCCTGGTTCCGCCGGGCGTTCTTCGACAACGG
>JAJAYS010000073.1 GCA_026786065.1 Polaromonas sp. | reverse complement strand
TCCATGCTTTCGTGGTCGATGAAGTTCCTGGCGGCCATTCGGGCACGGTCCAGCATGTCGGCCCAGGTGCTTTGCCTTGCCTCAACATAGGGCAAGAAAACCGCTTGCCGAATGTCTTGAATCGAGTTTTCACGCCCGTCCTGACTGGATAAATGTTTGCCCAGCCGGGTGCCCAGCCATTCCGCATCTTCGATGGCAAGACTGGCACCCATGCCGATGGTCGGGATAAACGCACGAACGGAATCTCCGACAAAGACAATGTTGGCATCTGGCGCATAGGGCTCCACCAGCGTGTCGCTGTCGCGCATGGCCCACTGGTAAATGAATGGACCATTCCAGTCTTCGCCCAGCTCAAGCGCGTTGGCCATCAAACCGTCATAAGCGGGCGTATCCCGGGCAATCGTGCGTGCAATAGATTTTTTTGTATCAATCGGGATATCTGGCCACTTAACATCAGGCGTCAAACCGTGATCACGCCATATGCGACTGGCGGTAGCATGGTCGAAATTGAGGGCCAGCGACATGCGGCCCCGGCCTTCAGGAAAAATGATGTTGGTCGAAAATTTGCCGTGAGAATAAAAGTTCACGTGGCCGTCTGACAGATCGCGGAAATGCGGGGGCACGCTGGCATCCTCATCGTTGGCCTGGATCAACATATAAATTGAAGAAAAGCCACGGTCAATCGTTTTAGCATGGGGAAAGTACTGGCCCCGCACAACCGAGTTTGCTCCGTCGGCGGCAATCACCATGTCAAAGTCCAGCGCCTCGTTAACTGTCCCGTCTTCGCGTTTATCAAAATGAATTCGCACCGAGCCGCCAGTCAGCACTTCGAGCCTGATCGCATTGTGCTGGCGCAAGATTTCTGTGCGCGACAACAGGGCCGTCATGCGTTCAAGGAATTCAGTTCGCAGTACATTGAAAGTTGTGCCTGGCTCGATTGAAACGCGCCTTTCTAGCTCGCCAGAACTCGCATTTTGAAATACCTGTTCCAATGGGGCATGGGCATCCACCAAGGCCAGATCTTTAAGGCCAAGCCGCTCCAATGCCTTGCATGCGCGATCACGGATACCGTACTCGATACCCTTGTAGTCGGTAGCGCTCTTGTTTCGGTCAAGCAGCGTGATGTTAACCGCCGAACCAGTGGATTTTTCAAGAGCGAGGGCTGTCGTCAACCCCGCAGGGCCAGATCCGAGAATCGCAATGCGTAAAGTCATAATTTCCTTTAATGGCCTGTTATATGGTGCGGGGATGGGTAGGCCCTTGTCCTGCGGATTCGACCCTGTCGTGCCGGAGAGCAGATGCACACGGCCGGTGATCGTGCCGATCAGGCGCTCAATGTGTCCGCATAGTACGGCGTGCCCACCGGGCGCAGAATCAGCTTGATGCCGTATTCGTCGCAACCTCGACGCAAGGCAGCGCTGGTGAAATCCGGGTCATTGTCGGCGTGCAGGGCGCGTGACAGCCCCCCAGACAGGCTACGAGCACGCTAAGGCTCGCGCCTTCAGCCAAAGTTCCTTGGGCAGGACGGCCTGCCTGAGGCACAGGGCCACCGACGTGGAGGAGGGCGCCTCCAGCGAGACGTAAAAGCCCACGACGACCCGGGTGGTCACGTCGATGGCCAGGGTAAGCCAGTATCTGCCGATTGGCAGACGGTGGGCCTCGTCCACGACGATGTCGTCGACGGGCCTGCGATCGAACTGCACAACCTCCAGCGCGCGGTCTACCCGATAGGTCCCACGCAGCGAGTCGACAAGCGAAGCCGCTTCCGACGACTGCAAGCGAGTCTTGGCCACTTGGCGCTTGTCGAGCGCGCGCAGGCCGGAGAGGATGGCCTTGCGCGACGGCGGCGCAATTCGTTCGCCCGAACAACGCAGGCCGACCTGCCGAACTACTTCTTCGTTTTTGGCCCTCATCTTGGTGAGGTAAACGTCACGGATGAATTCGGCGATCAAATGTTCGGAACGGGCATCGATGCGACGCGCGCCGGCTGGTGTGCCGGGCGGACGTGCCAGCAGTGAGACGTCTGCGGTGCGTCGCGGTAGGCAGCAAGCCATCAGAACACGGTACGCCGAGAGACGCCAAGCCCAGCAGATGCGCGGGTAACCTTGTCGGCAAGATCACTGGCATCGACCAGCTCGGCAATGACCGCTTCGCGGCGCCGGGCAAGCTCCCACCGGGCGTCTGTTGAATGCACAAGGGGTGGCACAGGCGTGACAGTCGGGTCCGCCAGTGCCGGCGGCGCGCAGATTTCTGAGGCAGAGATCGTAGACACCTCGCCGGGTTCGCAAGGTCGCATAGCACGCCGCCGCCGTCGCTACCAACGCGCACGACTGACCTTGTCCCCGAAGAACGTACTCCTTAGCTGAAGCTGAGAATGCAATCAAGGAGAACGAGAGATGAGCAAGAAAGACGGATCGAATCGCCGCGCGCGGTACACGGTGGAGTTCAAACTGGAGGCCGTCAGGCTGGTCAAGGCTGGGCAGGAGGCGTCGGTGACGGCGCGGGTGCTGGGGGTGCCCAAGCAGACCCTGAGCAACTGGGTGCGGCTGGCTGAGAAGGGCGCCTTGCAGGATGCCGGAGAGCGGCCGGTGAGTGCCGAGCAGATGGAGATGGCACGACTACGCGCAGAGCTGGCGCGCGTGAAGATGGAGCGCGATATCTTAAAAAAAGCGACGGCGTACTTCGCAAGGGAGTCACTGTGAAGTACGCCTGGATTTTTCTGTTCAAAGCGGTGTGGCCAATCACGCTTATTTGCGAGGTGCTGGGCGTCAGCGTCAGTGGCTATTTCGAGCATCAGCGCAAACGTGCGCAAGACCGGCCCAGTGTGCCTGACAGGCGACAGAGCAATGAGGCACTGCTGGCCCACATCCGCGCGATCCACGCCGAAGTCAAAGGCGAATACGGCTGGCCAAGGGTTTGGAAGGAGCTGCTCGGGCGAGGCATCCGGGTGGGCAAAGACCGTGTTCAGCGGCTGATGCAGGCGCATGGCATCAAGGCCCGAGGCAAGCGTAAGTTTGTCGTCACCACCGACAGCAAGCACAGCTTGCCAGTGGCCGAGAACCTACTGGCCAGAGACTTCACGCCGAGTGCGCCTGATCGCGTCTGGAGCAGCGACATCACCTACATCGCGACCGACGAAGGTTGGCTGTACTTGGCCTGCGTGATCGACTTGTTCAGCCGCCAGGTGGTGGGCTGGAGCATGCAGCGCCGCACATGCAAACCAGCCTGGTGATGGACGCACTGCGCATGGCGTGGTTCAGGCGCCATCCGGCGCTGGGGCTGATCTTCCATTCGGACCGGGGCAGCCAATACCCTGAATCCGTGACCTCGCTCACTGCAACTTCCTGTTGAATGCCATTTTGGACGTAATGGAGGACGTAACCGTGCCGTCATTGCACAAATGCCCTCCAGTAATTGCATTGCCCGCCTTTTTGACGTTGCCAATGCCGCTACCTCACCGGTTGGGCAAGCTTGCGGCGACGCCGCGACCGTCGCAAAGTGCGATTTTCGGGATCCGTGAGTTCGTTTCGGGCGCTGCTCTGGCGCTACGTCGCGCCGGCAAGATCCAGATGCATCTGCATCTGCATGAAGACCTTGGCCGCTCTGTCGTTGGCGCCCAAGCCAAGGATCAGCTTGCGGCCGCTGTCGATCAGCCTGCCCGCTCGGTAGATCAACTCCTGCATCACGGTCTTGATGCGCCGGCGCTTGGCGCTGTGGCGCACCGGTGCGTCCGGCCCGAGCAAGCCCCGCTTGCCCATCAGGCGCAGGATGTTCATCGCCAGCGCCGCCAGGTGGCACACCAGCGCGTTGGTCTCGAACTTGCCCGATGTTAGCCGCGTCAGATCCAGGT
>JAJAYS010000072.1 GCA_026786065.1 Polaromonas sp. | reverse complement strand
GTTCCATCTGCATCTGAAAGAAACCGGGTTCCGCTTCAACCATCGCCATGGCAGCCTGTACCACGCGTTGCTATCCTTGCTCAGACACAACCCTCTTTAATCGTCCTCTGCTTCCTAAGCCCCTAAATAAATAGCTGAATACGCAGATATTTAAAGGCCTAAAAGCATTAATCGCTGAAAACCTGTAGGCTTTCAGCCGTCTCGGTGGCTGCGCGTTGGCCCGGTTTGAGTCCGGCAACTGCTTGGTGGGTCGCCCCGACGTCGGACTCCGCGCCTCATCGGTTAGCATGCCCCGACCTGCAGCGCCTGCTGCTCTTCCAGGAGCCAGCCCCATGTTCGACCTGCATGACAAAGTCGCCATCGTCACTGGCGGAAACGGGGGAATATTGCTGGCGATGGCGATGGCGCTGGCCGGCGCCCGTGCCCGGATCGCGGTGGTCGGGCGGGACGCGGTCGAACTGGCAGCGTCGCAAGCTGCGCTGACGCTGCGTGGGGCGGTGGCCCGGACCTATGCGGTCAATGTCTGCAACGAAGCCGCCGTGTCGGCGTTCATCGCCCAGGTCGTGCAGGAGTTCGGCCGGCTCGATATTCTGGTCAACAACGCGGGCATCAATATCCGCAAGCCAGTGCAGGACCTGGCCCTCGCCGAATGGCATTCGGTGATAGATACCAACCTCACCAGCGCCTTTTTGTGCAGCCGCGCTGCCTACCCGCATGTCAAAGCGCAGGGCGGAAAGGTCATCAACACGGGCTCGATGATGTCCATATTCGGTGCCTCGTTCGCCCCCGCTTATGGGGCCAGCAAGGGCGGGATCGTCCAGCTTACACGCTCGCTGGCCACGGCTTGGGCCGCCGACAATATTCAGGTGAATGCGGTGCTTCCCGGTTATATCGATACTGATCTGACGCGCAGGGCCCACGTCGACGTGGCTGGCCTGAACGAACGGATCCTTGCCCGCACGCCAGCAGGACGCTGGGGCACGCCGCAGGATATGGGGGGCATCGCGGTGTTCCTGGCGAGCGCGGCTTCGGACTTTGTTACTGGCGCAGCGATTCCGATGGACGGCGGTTATTCGGTGCAGGCCTGAAGTGGTCAAACGCCCGCCCTGAGCAGGCCATCGCAGCGCTGTTTCCGGGGCGAAGGGGGTCAGCCCGGCCTCAAGCCGTCGCCGGCGAGAATCACCTCGGCTGCGCCCTCGATATCGCAAGCCAAGGCTGCCTTCGCGGCCGTACCGTCGCCTGCTCGCAAGGCAGTGACCAGGCCCCGATGCGCAGCGACTGACGGCAGGTCCGAGCGCCGACGCGACGCGCTGTTGCGCAGGTCCAGGTTCAAAACCGGTCCGATGCGCAGCCACAAGCCTTCGATCAGACTGCTCAAGGTCGGCATGCCGGCGGCGGCGTACGCGGTGAAATGGAGTTGCTTGTTGATCTGGATGATTTGGTTGACGTCCGGCTCGTTAAGCGAAATTTCCCTGGTGAAGTCTTGCTCCAAAGTGGCGAGCGCTGCAAGTTGCCTGACGGTGATGCGGCGCGCGGCTGTTTCGACCGCCAGCCCCTCGACGACGAGCCGGATCACCACCAGTTCCTGAAATCGCGAGCGCTTCATCACGGGAATCCGAACCGATTTGTTCGGCAAGATTTCAAGTGCCTCGTCGGCGGCCAGCCTGCTGATCGCTTCGCGCACCGGCATCGCGCTGGTGCCCAGCGCCGCAGCCATGCCTGCCACTGTCAGTCGTTCACCGGGCTGAAGCTGCCCAGACATGATCAGCTCCCGCAGATCCTGATAGACCCGCGCGGACAGGGTCTGGTGGACGATGGGCTGCATCTTGTCCATTGAACTGAGGATTTCGGTCGGGTCTCCCATCGGCACTTTCCTTCGCTCTGAGTTCAGGCCCTGCTTTAGGTGTTTTCCCTTGATGACGGGCTGCTGCACGAACCTTCGCTTGCGTGCACAAAGCCGATTACATATATTTGATCACATCAGGCCGGCGCTGCGGCGGATTTGAAGAAGACAACGGCAACGACGCCGTCGCAATTGGACAACTTGCTTCGGAATCGTTCAGCGAAAAAACTAAAATGCCTGAGCCGCGAGCAAAAGTGGCCAGTTTGAAACCCCAAGTGGCCTGACACGACACATTAAAACGGGCTGCAAATCCCAGGAGCCCAGTGATGACAAAACAAAGCCACGACCCGAAAACCACGCCTCAGGCGAGAAGCAGTCCGGCGTCCCGCGGGGTTTCTGCGCTTGCACTGCCGCAAACCCACCGTCGCCAACTAATCACTGGGTCGGCCGCGCTGGCCGGCTTGGCCGCGCTCGGCGGCACCGGCTTCCCGGCCATCGTCCGGGCGCAAGCTGACAAGGTCAAGATCGGTCACCTGACTCCGCGTACCGGCTTTCTTGGGGCCTTGGGCGAATACTCGGTGATGGCCGTTACGCTGGCGGTCGAAGAAGTCAACAAGGCTGGCGGCGTGCTCGGTCGCCAGATCGACCTGATCGCGGAGGATTCGGTCAATCCGTCCACCGCTTCGTCCAAAGCGCAGCGCATGTTTGAGCGCGACAACGTCGCCGCCATCGTTGGCGAGATTTCTTCGGCGTCGGCGCTGGTGATGGCACAGGTCGCCGGACGCAACAAGAAAATTTTTGTCAACAGCGGCGCGAACTCCGACGAGTTGCGCGGCAAGGGCTGCAACAAGTACATGTTCCACGTCGAAGTGGCCAACACCACCAACGTCAAGGCCTGCGGGCAAGCCCTGCTGCGCGACGGCCTGATCAAGGGCAAAAAGCTTTTTTCACTGACGGCCGACTATGCCTTCGGTCACGATCTGCTGCGTGTGGCCAAGCTGTTTCTGAGCGCAAACGCCGGCAACCTGATGGGCGACGAGTTGGTGGCCACCGATGTGACCGATTTCAGCCCGTATCTGTTAAAAATCCGCCAGGCTCGTCCTGACGTCGTCGTGTGCAACCTCGCTGGGAACCAAACCACCAACTTTATCAAGCAGTATGCGGAGTTCGGCCTGAAGTACCCGATCGCCGGCTTCAACATCAACTCGGCCGATGCCTGGGCAGCCGGTGCGGAGAACTTTGCTGGCACCTGGCCGCTGACCTGGCACCACGACATCGACACGCCAACGTCGAAGGCTTTCGTTGTCGCCTTCATCAGCAAGTTTGGCAAGCCGCCAGAGAACCAGGCTTGGGGCGATTACGTGGCCTTGAAGGCCGTCGTGCAGGCCATGAACGAGACCAAATCGACCGATTCGGACAAGATGATTGCCTACTTTGAAAAGGGGGCGGAGTTCGACATCCTGAAGCCGCGCAAAGGCTATTTCCGCTCCTGGGATCACCAGTTGATGCAGGAGATGTACACCATCACTCCCAAAGCCAAGGGGCAGTCCAAAGACAAGTGGGACTTTATTCAGCTGGGCGCGATCCTTCCGGCAGCGGGACAGTCGCTGGAGGTGCTCGCACCGACCCAGCAAGAGAACGCCTGCATCTTTGCCTGAGCGGCTCGGGTTCGCACTTCGCCTGATTGTCCCGGCGGTGACCGGCAGCAACGCAGTTCAATCGGGGCATCGACACGCGTTATTACGGAGTCACGATGGAGTTCGTATTTTTGCTGGAGCAGGTTATCAACGGCTTGCTGCTGGGTGGCTATTACCTGTTGATTGCGCTGGGGCTGTCGCTGATTTTCAGCCTCGGCGGCGTGGTCAATCTGGCGCACGGTGCGTTCTATGCGATCGGTGCCTACCTCGCGGTCGAAATCACCAAGTACCTCGGCTTTGCCGGCGCGTTTGTGATTGCCCCGATTGCGGTTGGCCTGCTCGGCATGCTTTTCGAACGCTTTCTGTTGCGGCGGTTTTATTCGGCTGATCCCATCCTCAGTCTGTTGCTGACTTTCGGCTTGGGGCTTGTCGGCGAGCAACTGATCCGCATCATCTGGGGCGCCTCGCCGCTGCAATCGTCGATTCCGCCGATGTTCCGCGGACAGGTGATCGTTGGCGATTTTCTCTACTCAAAATATCGTTTGCTGATGCTGGCGGTGGTGTGTGTCGTGCTGACCGGCATCTGGTTGCTGCTTAACAAAACCTCCTTTGGGCGCGTGGTGCGCGCCGGCGTGCAGCGGCCTGACATGGTGGCGGTGCTCGGCATCCGGCTGCAACCCTACATGACTAGCATCGTCGTATTAGGGGTCGGGCTGGCGGCCCTTGCCGGCGTGCTGTTTGCGCCGATTTCCGGCGTGCACCCGGCTATGGGGACGGAGATCATGACTGCCGCTTTTGTCGTGGTCGTGATCGGCGGTCTGGGCAGCTTCTGGGGCGTGGTGCTTGCCGCCGTGCTGGTGGGTGTGGTGCGCGGCATCACCATTCATTTTTATGCCGCAGCCGGAGAAGCCTCGATGTACCTGCTGATGCTGGCCGTGCTGCTGTTCCGGCCGCGTGGGCTGTTCGGCGAGCGCATTGAGCGTTTCGAATGATCGGCATGGACCGCAAACATCAACCTCTGTGGATCGGTGCGCTGGCCTTGATCGCGCTGCCGTTCGCACTGCAAGCCGTCGGCCTGACGCTCACTTCAGCCACCGACGTCGTGATATTTGCCATTGCCGCGATGGGACTGAACTTGCTGGTAGGCTACACCGGGCTGACTTCGTTCGGTCACGGCGCCTGGTTCGGCCTCGGTGCGTACGCGGCGGGTCTGTCGCAGAAGTACTGGCTCGCCGGCCAGATCGTTTTGCCCATGCTGTTCACGCTGCTGTTCATCGCTGCGCTCGCAGCGGTTGTGGGTTTTCTGATTCTTCGTCGGCGGGGCGTCTATTTTTCGTTGCTGACGCTGGCACTGTCTGCGCTGACTTTTGCAATTGCTTTTCGCTGGACTGCCTTTACCGGCGGCGAGTCGGGGCTGGGCGGCGTCGTGCGTCCGGCGATCGGGCCGCTCAATCTGGAACATCCAGCCGTCTATCTGGCGTTTGTCAGTGTGATTGGTTTTGCAGTGCTCTACGTGCTGCTTCGCGTGACCCGCTCACCCTTCGGCCATGTCATCGTCGCCATTCGCGAGAACGAACAGCGCGCGACCTTTCAGGGCTATGACACGCAAAAATACAAGCTTGCCGTGTTCGTGCTTTCGGCGGCGGTCACAGGCCTGGCCGGCGCATTGCTGGTGTTCCACCACCGCATCGCTTCGGCTGAACCCACCTCCGTCGCGTTTTCGGGCGAGCTGCTGGCGATTGTCGTGATAGGCGGCATGCGCAGCTTTCTCGGCCCGGCGCTGGGCGCGCTGTTCTATATTTTGGCGCGCGAACTGCTGTCGATCTACACCGAGAACTGGCTTTTTTGGTTTGGACTGGCCTTTGTCGGCTTCATTATTTTCTCGCCGACCGGACTGATCGGCATCTGGGCTCAATTGCAGCGCCGCTGGCGGCCAGTGATCGAAGACAGTGCCGCGATGAGCAAGCGCCGGGTCTACGAAGGCCTGGCGTTGCCCGCCTTTTTGCGCCCGACAGCGCTGACCGGCGCTATTCTCGAAGTCCAGTCTGTCGACAAGCACTTCGGCGGCATTCAGGCCGTTAAAAACGCCAGCCTCAGGCTGCGCGCCGGGGAAATCCATGCGTTGATCGGCCCCAACGGCGCCGGTAAAACGACGATGTTTAATTTGATCTCGGGGATGTTCCGGCCCGACGCCGGCTCGGTTCGCCTGAGCGGCCGCGAGATCCAGCATCTTCCGTCGCACCGTATTTGCCGACAGGGGCTGGCGCGCTCATTTCAGATCACCAACCTGTTTCGCGGCCTGAGCATCTACGAAAACCTGCGGCTGTCGCTGCAGGCCCAGCACACCGGCAGCTTCAACGCCTGGCGCGACGTGGATCACTACCCTCAGGTCCATGCCGAAACCGCCGAACTGATGAAGTTTCTCGGCCTGGAAGGCATGGAGGCGATAGCCGGTGGCGAACTGTCGTATGGCGGCCAGCGCCTGGTCGATCTCGGCATTGCACTGGGCTCCAAGCCCCGGGTCTTGCTGCTCGACGAGCCGCTGGCCGGTCTCGCCGCAGCCGAACGCGAGCGGGTCTCGCATCTGGTCAAAACCATCGCCAGCAACATCCCGGTGCTAATCGTCGAGCACGACATCGACCGCGTACTGGCTTTTTCGCAGCGGGTGACGGTGATGAACGAGGGCAGCGTGTTGATGGCGGGCGCGCCCGAAGAAGCGCGGGCCGACCGTCGGGTGCAACAGGTTTACACCGGCTCGGGCAAGCCACCGGTCTCGGGGCGCGTTGCAGGCACCGCAACGGAACGGCCTCAGCTGCTGCGTTTTGCCGGCGTCAACGCTTTTTACGGAAAGAGCCACATCCTCAACGACGCCACGCTCGACGTTCGCGAAGGTGAGATCATCGCGCTGCTCGGACGCAACGGCGCGGGCAAATCGACGCTTCTCAAAGTGTTGACTGGGCTCCTGGAGCCGGCTTCCGGGCAGATCGAGTTTGCCGGCCGCAACATTGCCGGCTTGGCCGCGCCCGACATTGCGCGGCTGGGCATCGGCTATGTTCCGCAGGGGCGCGGCCTGTTTGCGGGAATGACAGTCGCCGAGAATCTGGCACTGGGCCGGCTCGCGCGGCCGACCGACGGCAGCAGTGGCGTGGTCTGGAGTGAACAGAAGATCCTGCAGGTCTTCCCGCGCCTAAAGGACCGCATGCAAACGCCGGCTGATTTTCTGTCGGGCGGCGAGCAGCAGATGGTGGCTGTGGCGCGTGCGCTGTCGGGCAACGTGCGGCTGCTGCTGCTCGATGAACCCTTCGAAGGTCTGGCTCCGGCGGTGGTCCAGGAATTGTTCACGCTGTTCGACCAGTTGCGCACCCAGGTGTCGATCCTGATCGTCGAGCACAACCTGGATCTGGTGCTGGCCCTGGCCGACCGCGTGTTTGCGCTGGAGCGCGGGGCGGTGTTTCATCAAGGACAGGCCGAACCGCTTTTGACCGATCTTGACTATCGCAAGCAAATCCTCTGGCTTTAAGTATTGATGAAAGATCACCCATGAATACCGCAATGAACGGCCGGCGCGTCGTAGTGACGGCGGGCGCGCAGGGCATCGGCCTGGCAATCACCGGCGCTTTTGTGGCTGCGGGCGCAAAGGTCCACATATGCGACATCAACGCCGACTTCCTCGCCGCCGCGAGAGCCAGGTTCCCTGCCGTCAGCCAGAGCAGCACCGACGTCTCGAACGAAGCACAGGTAGATGCCATGTTCGGCGAACTCGCTACGCGCTGGGGCGGGCTCGATGTGCTGGTCAACAATGCCGGCATCGCCGGTCCCACCGCGCATGTCGAAGACACCGACTTGCAGGCCTGGAGCGACACCATCGCCGTCAACCTGACCGGCCCGTTTCTTTGCACGCGGCGGGCAGTACCGCTGCTGAAGGCGGCCGGTGGTGGTTCCATCGTCAATCTGTCGTCAATTGCCGGCCGTCTGGGCTTTCCGCTGCGCACGCCGTATTCGGCCTCGAAATACGGGGTCATTGGCCTGACCGAAACTTGGGCCATGGAGCTCGGTCCGGCGAAGATTCGGGTCAACGCCATTTTGCCCGGCATCGTCGCCGGCGACCGGCAAGAGCGGGTCATTGCGGCCAAGGCCGCCTCTTACGGCATTGAGCACGAGGCGATGCGCCAGCGACTGCTCGACAAGGTATCCACGCGCAGCATGGTCACGGCACAGGACATCGCCAATCAGATCCTTTTTATCTGCTCGCCTGCGGGTGCGGCCATCAGTGGCCAGAGTCTGTCGGTTTGCGGCAATGTGGAACACCTGGGCTGAGCGGAGCACCACACCATGACCAACGAACACATCGCCATTGTCGGCGCCGGCCTGATCGGTCGCGCCTGGGCCATCGTCTTTGCGCGCGCCGGCTGCACGGTGGCCATTTACGACGCGGTGCCCGAAGCGCTGGCCGACTGCGGGCGGCGGCTGCAAGAGAACATTGCCGACCTCGCACACCACAGCCTGATCACCGAAGCGCCTGAACGGGTGCTGGCGCGCATCCGACCAGTCGCAAGCCTTGCAGCGGCTTTGAAGGGCGCGGCGCTGGTGCAGGAGAACGTGCGCGAAACGCTCGAAGCCAAGATCGCCGTCTTTGCCGAAATGGACTCGCTCGCTGCGCCCGACACGGTTCTGGCCAGTTCAACATCCTGGCTGATGGCGTCGCAGTTTTCTGCCGGCCTGGCTGGCCGCGAGCGGGTTCTGGTCGGCCATCCGGTGAATCCGCCTTACCTGGTGCCGCTGGTTGAGATCGCCCCCGCGCCCTGGACCTCGCCGACTGCGGTCGAGCGCGCAAGAGGCATCTATGCCCGTTCCGGCCAGTCGCCGGTGCTGCTCAAAAAAGAGATCACCGGCTTTTTGCTCAACCGCATTCAGGGCGCGGTGCTGAATGAGGCGTTGAACCTGTATGCCGATGGCTACGCTTCGGTCGAAGATCTCGACAAGGTGCTCAAGGACGGCCTGGGCCTGCGCTGGTCCTTCATGGGACCGTTTGAAACCATCGACCTAAACGCCCCCGAGGGCGTCGTTGATTACGCCCGGCGCTACGGCCCGACCTACCGCGACGTTGCGCGGGGCCAATTGCCAAACGATTGGGAAAGCAGCCTGCTCGCGCGCATCGAGGCCGAGCGCCGCAGCGTGCTGCCCGCCGACCGGCTTGCCGAGCGTTCGCGCTGGCGCGACAACCGGCTGATGGCGCCGGTGGCGCATCTGCGCAGACAGCCGCCATGAGCTGCGCACGCCGGCCCCGCTGCCGGCCGATTTCATTTACCCAGGCCGCTGAACGCACCGACTCCATTGCGTTTCGGCTTTGTAGCTAATCGAACCCACCGGAGCTCTGCATGAATAAGTCCAGAAAAGTCATCATCACCTGCGCCGTGACCGGCGCCATTCATACGCCGTCCATGTCGCCGTACCTGCCGGTCAGCGCGCAGGAAATCGCCGATGCCGCAATAGGCGCAGCCCAGGCCGGCGCGGCCATCGTTCACCTGCATGCGCGCCGGCCCGAAGACGGCTCGCCGTCGCAAGACCCTGATCTGTTCAGGCCGTTCCTGCCGAAGATCAAGGCGGCGAGCGACGTGGTCATCAACATCACCACCGGCGGCGCGCCGACGATGCTGGTGGCCGAACGGCTGGTGCCGGTGCATACCTTCAAGCCCGAAGTCGCGTCGCTGAACATGGGTTCGATGAACTTTGGCCTCTACGGCATGCTTGATAGGTTCAAGGACTTCAAGTACGACTGGGAACGTCCGTATTTGGCCAACAGCGACGACCGGGTGTTCAAAAACACCTTCAAGGACATCGCCCATATTTTGGAAAGCTGTGCCGACAACGGCACGCGGTTTGAAATTGAGTGCTACGACATCGGCCACCTGTACACGGCCGCGCACTTCATCGAGCGCGGGCTGATCAAGCCGCCGTTTTTGATCCAGTCGGTGTTCGGCCTGCTGGGTGGCATCGGCCCTCACCCGGGGGACGTGGCCCACATGAAGCGCACCGCCGACCGGCTTTTTGGCGACGACTACGTGTGGTCGGTGTTGGGGGCCGGACGCAACCAGATGCCGATTGCCGCGCAGTCGCTGGCCTTGGGCGGCAATGTGCGCGTCGGGCTGGAAGATTCGCTGTGGGACGGCCCGGGCCAGCTTGCCCGGTCCAATGCCGATCAGGTGCGGCGGGCGAGGGCGATGGTCGAGGCGCTGAGTCTGGAAGTAGCGACACCCGACGAGGCGCGGGAAATCCTGAATCTCAAGGGGCGCAACAACGTCGGCTTCTGACAGTACGGTGGCCTACCGGGCTGACGCCTTGGGGCCGCGCGCACGCACGCGGTTACTTGCGAACCTCATCGACCAGCGCCCGGAACTCGTCGATGTCCTCAAAACTCCGGTACACGCTGGCGAAGCGGATGTAGGCAACTTTGTCGAGTTTTTTAAGCTCGCGCATCACCAGTTCACCGATGCGGTTCGATGCGACCTCCCTCAGGCCCAGCGACAGCAACTTTTCCTCGATCCGCTCGACGGCTGCATCAAGCTGCTCGGTGCTCACCGGCCGTTTGCGCAGCGCCAGGCTCATCGAGCCGAGGACTTTGCTGCGCTTGTATTCGATGCGCCGGCCATCTTTTTTGACTATGGAGGGGAAGCTGACGTCCGGCCGCTCGTAGGTAGTAAAGCGCTTTTCGCAGGCGCTGCACTGACGCCGACGGCGGATGAAGTCGGCGTCTTCCGAAATGCGAGTTTCCACGACCTGGGTTTCAAGGTTGCCGCAAAACGGACATTTCATGCAGGAGCCCGGTGTTTATAAGCGTTGTAGCTCCGAAAGCCTTTAAATACGGGCGCAAGCAGCTACCAAAAAGATAGCGACAGAACGCTCAGCGATAGACCGGAAACCGGCTCGTCAGCGCATGCACTTTGGCCCGCACCGCCTCCAGGTTGGCGGCATCCTGCGGCTTGTCCAGCACGTCGGCAATCAGGTTGGCTGTCATCCTGGCTTCTTCGTCCTTGAAGCCGCGGGTCGTCATGGCCGGCGTGCCGATTCGCACGCCGCTGGTCACCATCGGCTTTTCCGGGTCCTTCGGAATAGCATTTTTATTGATGGTCAGGTGCGCGCTGCCCAGCACCGCTTCGGCGTCCTTGCCGGTGATCTGCTTAGAGCGCAAATCCACCAGAATCAGGTGGCTTTCGGTGCGGCCGCTGACGATGCGCAAACCGCGCCCGGTCAGGGTCTCTGCCATGATTTGCGCGTTCTTCAGCACCTGCTGCTGGTAAGCCTTGAAGCCGGGCGCCAGGGCTTCCTTGAACGCCACCGCCTTGGCGGCAATCACATGCATCAGCGGGCCGCCCTGCAGGCCGGGGAAGATCGCGCTGTTGATGGCTTTTTCGTGCACAGACTTCATCAAGATGATGCCGCCACGCGGGCCGCGAAGGCTTTTGTGGGTGGTCGAGGTGACGACGTCTGCATGCGGCACCGGGTTAGGGTAAACGCCCGCAGCAATCAGGCCGGCGTAATGCGCCATATCGACCAGGAAAATCGCGCCCACGTCTTTGGCCACTTTGGCAAAGCGCGCAAAGTCGATCTGCAGGCTGTAGGCCGACGCGCCCGCAATAATCAGCTTGGGTTTGGTTTCGTGCGCCTTGCGCTCCATCGCGTCGTAGTCGATCTGTTCGCGCTCATCGAGACCATAGCTGACGGCGTTGAACCATTTGCCGCTGATGTTGAGCGCCATGCCGTGCGTCAGGTGGCCGCCTTCGGCCAAGCTCATCCCCAAAATGGTGTCGCCCGGCTTTAAAAATGCCAAAAACACCGCTTCATTGGCAGAGGCTCCGCAATGAGGCTGCACGTTGGCGGCCTCGGCTCCAAAAATCTGCTTCACGCGGTCGATGGCCAGCTGTTCCACCACATCGACGTGCTCACAGCCACCGTAATAGCGGCGGCCGGGATAGCCTTCCGCGTACTTGTTGGTTAGTTGCGAGCCCTGCGCAGCCATCACGGCGGGCGAGGCGTAGTTTTCGCTGGCTATCAGCTCGATATGCTGTTCCTGGCGGGCGTTTTCGGCCTGAATGGCAGCAAAAACTTGCGGGTCGGTTTGTTCGATCAGATGGGTGCGGCTGTACACGGCAGTCCTTCAAGACTCTGGTCCCCGGCACCGGCCCAAGGCGGTAGTTTCGGTGATTCGGGGGCGGCCTAGGCGAGCGGCTGAACGCTTTCTGCCCAGCGGCTCAAGCGGTGCGCTTCCTAGTGGTGTTCCACGTCTGCAGTTCGGGGTTTGTCGAAACTCGTAAACCCGTTTGCCTATCGCCAGTCGCGCACCCGCCTAGTGTAGCGCAGCGTTCTTTGCGATTGGCCAGCGCCGCTCAACGGCAGGCCGCCGGTCAGGGCGTAGAAGCGGCTCGACGCGGCGCGGTAGTCGGCAGTCTGCAGCGCATCGGCGGGCGCTGTCTACGAGGCGTCCGGGCTGCTTGAAGACTCACTTTCGCGGTCAGTGGCCCGCGTTGCCGGTGCCGAAACCGGAATCGGCCCGGCCGGGGTCGCGATGATGCGGGTCGGGGGTATTAGCGGCTTGGTCGCCGGCAAGCGTTTGCCCCCCAGCACGGCGCTCAGGCGCGCATGCTCGGCCATCACCTTCCCGGCGTAGCCGCCGTCGCTGGCCAAATTGGCTGCCCCGACGTAATGCTTGAGCCCCTCTTCGACGGACCCGGCACGCGCAATGCACTCTTGCAGCACCTTGACGCCGACCCTCAGGTTGGTCACAGGATCGAAAGCCGCAAGCTGGCCCCCGAACCCGTCGTATTTGTCGGTATGCACCTTGGTCATGACCTGCATCAGGCCCTGGGCGCCAACCGGGCTCTGCGCAAACGGGTTGAAGCCCGATTCGATGGCCATCACCGCCAGAATAAGCGCCGGGTCCAGCTTGGCTTTCAGGCCGATCTCGAACGCGTGCGATACCAGGACGCTGAGCGGTTCGGGCGCCACGCCGTATTTGCGGCTTAGCCAAAAGGCCAGAGCGGCTTGGGATTCGGGAAGTTCCTTTGGATTGGCCGCCGTGGCCCTCTCGACTGCCTTCAGTTCAACGTATTCGGGCTCGACCGGTTCGGCGGCTGCCTCTTGCGGCTGGCGTTCCTGCAGCCAGGTCATCAAATACGCTTCGCCAGTCTGGCGCAGCTCCGGCTTTACCGTCAGCGCCATAACGGCGAACACTACCACCAGCCCAAGCAGCGCAAACGTGTTGTGAAAGATTTCAAAGAAGCCCTCTGCAACATCATTGCTGAAGCTGCCGACGCTGGCTTTCGTACGGTTGAGGCGCCCTGAAGGCGTGTGGCCGAGGCGGCTTTGTTCGTTGGCTGTCATAGCGCTCCTTTTCTGGAGACTGCCTGGATCGCTTGCGCACCGGGCAGTCTGGATTGGGTCGCCGTCCAGGCAGCTGCCGTGCTGCCCGAAGACCCTGCGATTTCAAAAGCCCTCCGTGGCCGGAAGCTTGGGGTTGTCCCTAGTCGTTTGTGCTTACGCGCGAATTTTAGGGGTCCGTAAAATAACTTGTCAATCTTGAAATAGCCATTAGTTATACTAAAAAACGTATTAAGAAACGATTGAGTCGGCCAATAAAAGTTATTTATCAAGCGTTTTCAAGGCTTTAAGCGGCATTGCTGATAAACCACTGGAGCCGAAGATACCTGCTGTAAAAGCTTGTTGACTACTACTTTGATTTTATTAAAAGAAAATTCGGTATTGGACCAAAGCGAAGCCGCCCCCGCCGCCATTGCGGCGACCCACTCGCGCCCGAATGGAACGCCAAGTCCTCATGCGGTGACCCGATCACAGGCGGATCTGTGATTGAAAACTTTTTCTTGCCAAGCGCTGGCGTCAGGCTTAGTCTGAGGG
>JAJAYS010000071.1 GCA_026786065.1 Polaromonas sp. | reverse complement strand
GGAGCCCTGCAACGAATCGGCACGCACGTCAACAGGACCCGGCTTGGGCAGGTTTATTTAGCCTTCGCACGAATTTCCGGGATGGCTTTCTTCAGGTAGTAGATCATCGACCACACCGTGAGGATGGCCGACAGCCAGATTAGCCAGGTGCCCCAGACACGGGTGTCTATCACGCGAAAAACCGTGCCGTCGAAAAGCAAAAATGGAATCGCCACCATCTGTACTACGGTCTTGATCTTGCCGATCATGTGCACCGCGACGCTGCGGGTGGCACCTATCAGCGCCATCCATTCGCGCAGGGCTGAAATTGCGATCTCGCGGCCGATGATGATCAGTGCAACGAACACATCGGCCCGCTGAAGATCTACCAGGATCAACAGCGAGGCACAGACCAAAAACTTGTCTGCGACGGGATCCAGGAAGGCGCCGAACGAGGAAGTCTGATTCAGCTTGCGCGCTAGAAAACCGTCAAGCCAGTCTGTGGCGGCAAAGATCACAAACATCGCGGCGGCGATCCAGTTGCGCTCGGCGTGGGGAATGTCGAGGTAGAAAACTCCGACTATCAGCGGAATCGCGACGATGCGAGTCCAGGTCATGATGGTCGGAATGGTCAGGAACATCGGTTGATTTTGGCATGACCGCGCAGGCAAGACTTCTTGCCTGCGCGGTCATGACCTTTGGGCCGCCGCAGTGCCCGAAGGGGCTCAGAGCCTGAGAGTTTTTCGGGCGTGACCAGGCAGCGCGTCAAAGGGCATCCGATCCAGGCTCAAGGCACAACCATAGTTCGGGCTAAGGCGAGCATTTGTAACGACGAGCGGGGGCTCTTTAGCGTGATGAGCCGGCATGAACGAACAACGCTCAGGCTCTCAGTGCAGCGCGCGGTAAATTTCTTCGGCGAGTTCCCGAGATATGCCATCAACGCTGGCGATGTCTTCGGCACTGGCTGAGGCGATGCCGCGCACCCCACCGAAGCGTTGGAGCAGGCTGGCGCGCCGCTTTGGTCCGATGCCAGCGATGTCCTCTAACCGGCTACCGCCGACCCGCACCCTGGCCCGCTGCGCCCGCATGCCGGTGATCGCAAAGCGGTGCGCTTCGTCCCGAATCTGTGCTACCAGCATCAACGCGGCCGAATCGCGGCCCAGCGCCACCTTGGCCCGGCCATCGGCAAACACCAGCTCTTCCAGCCCGACCTTGCGCCCCTCGCCCTTCTCCACGCCGACGATCAGCGACAGGCTGAGGCCCAGCTCCTCGAACACCTGACGCGCCACCCCCACCTGGCCTTTGCCGCCATCGACCAGCACCAGGTCAGGCAAGCGCGCGTCGCTGTTGCGGGCGGCCTCTACCAACTTTCTGTAGCGCCGCGTCAGGACTTGCCGCATGGCGGCGTAGTCGTCGCCGGGCACGATACCGTCGATTTTGTAGCGGCGGTATTCGCTGCTCTGCATCTTGTGGTCCTCGAACACGACGCACGAGGCCTGGGTTGCTTCGCCTGCGGTGTGGGAAATGTCGAAGCACTCGATGCGCAGCGTGTCGAGCCGGTCGGAATCGTCGCCTGGCAGGTCGAGTGCGTCGGCCAGCGCCCGAGTGCGAATTTGCTGCGAGCCCTCTTGTGCAAGCAGGCGCGCCAGCTGAATCGCGGCGTTCTTCTCCGCCATCTCCAGCCAGATTCGGCGCTGCCCGCGCGGCTGCGCGATGGCCGTCACGCGCTGGCCGATCTGCTCGCCCAGCGCCCGCATCAGCTCCTTGTCCACCGCTTCGCTGCACACCAGGCAGGGCGGCGCGGGCACGTCGATGTAGTGCTGGGCTATGAAGGCCTCCAGGACCAGCGCTTCGATACCTTTGCCCGCAGCCGCTGCGACGGCCGATACAGCGGGCACGGGCGTCGAATCGGTTACGCCTGCCTCCACGCTGCCCTCTGCCTCAATGTCCAGCGCGGCTGCATCGCTGGCGTTTTCCACATGCGACGGGAAGTAAGGCCCGTCGCCCAGGTGCCGACCGCCGCGCACCATCGCCAGATTGACGCAGGCCTTGCCGCCCTGCACTTTGACGGCGAGGATGTCTACGTCCTTGTCCCCGCCGACCTCCATCGACTGCTGATGCAGCACCTTGGACAGCGCCGACATCTGGTTGCGCAACTCGCCGGCCTGCTCAAACTCCAGCCGCTCTGCGTGCAGGCGCATTTTTGCTTCCAGCTCCGCCAGAATCTCCTGCGTCTGGCCGTTCAGGAACCGTTCGGCGTTGGCACTATCACGCGCGTAGTCCTGGGCGGAGACCTTGCCGACGCAGGGCGCCGAGCAGCGCTTGATCTGATAAAGCAGGCAAGGCCGGGTACGGTTGTTGAACACCGTGTCTTCGCAGGTGCGCAGCAGGAAAACTTTTTGCAGCAGCAGCATCGACTCCTTCACGGCCCAAGCGCTCGGATACGGACCGAAGTAGCGGTGGCGCTTTTCGACCGCACCCCGGTAATACGCGATGCGTGGATAGGCCGTCGCCTGCGGTAGGGCGGAGTCTGCCTGGGCAAGCGCAGCCGTCAGCTTGAGGTAGGGGTAGCTCTTGTCGTCGCGAAAAAGAATGTTGTAGCGCGGACTGAGGCGCTTGATGAGGTTGTTCTCCAGCAGCAGCGCTTCGGCCTCTGACCGCACCACGGTGGTCTCCAGCCGCGCAATTTTGCTGACCATGTGACCAATGCGCGTGCCCGCGTGGTTTTTCTGGAAATAGTTGGTGACCCGCTTCTTGAGGTTGCGTGCCTTACCGACGTACAGCACGCCGCCATTGGCGTCGAAGTAGCGATAGACACCGGGCAAGGCCGGCAAGGCCGCCACCTCGCTGAGCAGCTCGGGCGCAAATTCGGCGAAAAATTTCGGTGGGAGGTTCATGGGTCAAGTGGCGTGGCGGCTATGTATTGTGGACAATCGTCTGATGCCTGGCCGCCTGCAATGGGACATTTTTTGCAAAGTCATTGACAACTTCGGGGACATTGGGGTCTGCTGGCGTCTGTCGGCCGATCTCGCGGACCGGGGCC
This sequence comes from Polaromonas sp., assembly GCA_026786065.1. Lineage (GTDB taxonomy): Bacteria > Pseudomonadota > Gammaproteobacteria > Burkholderiales > Burkholderiaceae_C > Polaromonas. The sequence continues at coordinate 616 of JAJAYS010000071.1, read as the reverse complement.
ATCGCGTACGGCTCTGGCTCGACGATGCCTCCGCCCTGCAATGGATGGCGCCTGGCGGCTGGGCCGGTGTCCAAGTGCTGCAGTGGGCCGACCCGCTCGACCTGTCTCCCGCAGACCTGCAGGCACAGCCCTGCAACGTGTTGGTGGAGGCTTTCGGCTGCGCTGTCGCTACGGAATTTATAGCTGCTTACGCCCGTTCTGATTGGTCTGCAAGCCAAAAACCTGTATGGATCAACCTTGAATACCTGTCTGCAGAGGCATACGCCGGACGCAGCCATGCGCTGCCGTCGCCGGTTGCATACGGGCCTGGCGCAGGCGCGACGAAATGGTTTTTTTATCCGGGCTTCACGTCCGAAACCGGCGGGCTGCTGCGTGAACTTTCGCTTTCAGGGCAGCAAGACGCCTTCGACGCCGACGCCTGGCTGGCGCGATTTGGCGGCGCGCGGGAAGACGCCAAGCCCGAGCGGCACATCAGCCTGTTCTGCTACGAACCACCGCTTCTCCGGGCATTGCTTGAGCAGCTTGCGGCCAGCGGCTTGCACGGCGCACCGGTGCGCCTGATGGTGACGGCGGGCCGGGCCAGTGCCGCAGTGCGCGGGATTCTCAAGACTGATCG
>JAJAYS010000070.1 GCA_026786065.1 Polaromonas sp. | reverse complement strand
GTTTGATGCTGCCGGGGACGATCTGTGCGCCCCAGTTGCTGATCAGGTCCTGCACGAAGGGATCGTTTTGAATCGCGTCATCTGCCTGCCGTTGGCGCTGCACCTGCGCGGCGACATTGCGGCGCGACGGGCTGTCGCTGACGACCCCGGCCTCGACGACCACAAGCAGACTCGGGTTGCCGAGCGCGGCTTGCAGCGCCGCCTGCAGTTTGTCGCGCGCGCCAGTCTGATTAAGCGATTCGCGCTCGACCCGCAGCTGCAGGCAACCGCCGTCGGCGCTGCGCAGCTCGGACTGCAGCGCCAGCTCGCGCGTCAATGCAATTACCGCGTCGCCGGCCACCAGCGCGTTGACGGTCTGGCTCCACCAGTCGCCCAGCGCTGCGGCGCAGGGTGCATCCGGGGTCCGCGGCACGCTAGACAGGGCTACCGGCAGGCTCGGCGCCACGGTGGGTTTTGGCTGCGCGGCGACGGGCATGGCCGGGGCTAGGTCCGGCAATGGCTCGCGGTCGTTGGTCGGAGAAAGCACGGTCTGCGGCATCGGTGGCTCGGGCGGCGCACCGGCAAGCGCAACCGCATCGACCGGGTGAGGCTCCAGTGAACCGGGTTTCGCTATCGATTCAGGAGCTGCATACGCCCGATTTTTCTGCTTAAAAGCCTTTTTTGACTCATTTTTTTCTGGCGCATCGGCCTGCGGTGGGGCCGCGCGGGTTGGCTGCGCCGGGCCCACGCCGACCACCGGTTCAGGCCCTGTTGACCGGTCAGGCGGCGGCTTTTTTGCAGACTCGGCGGCACTCCCCTGCGCCAGGCGCTGCGGGCTTGTGCCAGCCGACGGGCGCTCGGGCGACTTGAAAGCCAGCAGCCTGAGCAGCACCATCGTAAGGCCAGCGTATTCGTCGGGCGCCAAGCCCAGCTCGCCACGCCCGTGCAGACACAGGCTGTAGAGCAATTGGGTTTCGTCGCTTGGCATGGTCTGCGCCAGCTTCAGGGTGTCGGCAACATCCGGGTCGGCGTCGCCGGCCTCGCCAGCCATTTCGGGCACCGCCTGGAACACCGCCATGCGCTGCAGCACGGTGGTCATGTCCTCCAGCGTGGAAGCGGCGCTCAGGCCATGCAGGCGCAGCGCTTCGACGGTTTCGACTACCGCCCTCCCGTCGCTGTGGGCCAACGCATCGATCAGCCGAACCACATGGCTGCGGTCCACGCTGCCCAGCATGGTGCGCACGCTGGCCTCGTCGAGCTGCCCGGAGCCAAACGCAATCGCCTGGTCGGCCAGCGACAGCGCATCGCGCATCGAGCCGCGCGCGGCACGCGCCAGCAGACGCAGCGCCTGCGGCTCGGCCGGGACGCTTTCGCGTGCCAGCACCTGCACCAGGTGTTCGAGCACCGTCTCGGGCGCCATTGGCCGCAGGTTGAATTGCAGGCAGCGCGACAGCACAGTGGCCGGGACTTTTTGCGGGTCGGTGGTGGCCAGCACGAACTTCAGGTACTCGGGCGGCTCTTCCAGCGTCTTGAGCATGGCGTTGAAGGCCGTGTTCGTCAGCATGTGCACCTCGTCGATCATGAAGACCTTGAAGCGGCCGACGACCGGCTTGTACACCGCCTGCTCGAGCAATTGCGCAATTTCATCGACTCCGCGGTTGGATGCCGCATCCAGCTCGGTGTAATCGACGAAGCGGCCGCTGTCGATGTCCAGGCAGGTCTGGCAGACGCCGCAGGGCTGGTCGGTGATGCCGCCCTGCCCGTCCGGCCCAACGCAGTTGAGCGACTTGGCCAGAATGCGCGAAATCGTGGTTTTGCCGACGCCGCGCGTGCCGGTAAAGAGGTAGGCATGGTGCAACCGCTGCGTTTGAAGCGCATTGCCCAAAGCCTGCACCACATGCGACTGCCCGACCATCTCCAGAAAATTGCGAGGCCGGTATTTGCGTGCAAGAACGAGGTAGGACATGGCAAGATTCTATTGAGCTTCGCCGTGGGCTTTCCCAGCGCAGGCCGGGCTGAAAACGGATTGCTCGCGCGATGGCCGAACTGTGCAGGGGGGATCGCCGGCTCCCTTACAATCAACCTCGACGGGCCTTCCCGCATGGTAAAGCGGCCAACCGGGTCAGATGGGGAACCAAGCAGCCCTAACTGTGGAGCCAGTGCCGGGGTCGAGGCTCGTCACCTTACATTTAGCACCCGCCCGATGAAAAGATCGGAAACGAGCGTCCTGCGGGTGGCGATGGCGTGGTCCGCCAGTTCCGGGTCGCCGAGCGGCGGCAGCGGCTCACCGGCGAGCCGGCGCGTGTTGATCCGCTGCTGGCCCACGAGATCGCTCAGGATGACGTTGTCCATCCGACTGTCTTTCACACTATCGCGAGCCTCCAGGTCGAACGCCGCCAGGTCACGCTAGGTCAGATTCGGCGATCGGGCCATCGCGAGCAACCCGGTCTCGGCGCTGATCAGCTCGCGGTCCACCGCGAAAGCTACAGCACCGACGCCGACGCGTCGCGCGTTATCCGGGCCTGCTCGTTTTTGTAATACGCATACACCAGCGCACCAGCAATCAGGCAGGCCGGCACGAAGCAGGCGGCGACCAGCCAGGCCAGACGGCTGCGCATCGACGCGATGCTGGGTCGTGTCACGGGGCTATCGAGTGACTTCCGCAATGGCATCCGTGGTGTTTAGCGCATGTTCGGCCAACTGGCTGGACGCCAGTGCCAGCGTGGCCAGCGGGTAGGTGCCACTGATCACGCCCTTGTAGGCGATTTCGGCCCCGACCGGCTCGGCGCCCAGGCCTCCGGTGGCGGCGACGATGCAGGCTTCTATGCTGCCCAGGCCGGCATCGGCGTACAGCTCTTCGCCTTCAAAGCTGACGCGGTAGTCGAACTCGTCCGGCCCGGCCGGCTCGATGTTGAAACGGACAATCATGGTGCTCCTGTTGCTATTAATAGCATAGCTTCTAACGCCCGTTTATATTGGGCTGCAGCGCTAAAACACTTAAAACTCCGTGGCCTGCGGCATGGCCGCTGGCAAAGCACGCTGTCAGCAAATAGCCGCCAGTCGGCGCTTCCCAGTCGAGCATT
>JAJAYS010000069.1 GCA_026786065.1 Polaromonas sp. | reverse complement strand
GGATTGGGGTGAGGGCTTCCAAGGGCGATTCCCGTGACGCTTTCACAGCCGGCTGCCCTCACGCCAACCCTCTCCCGGAGGGCGAGGAAAAAACAACTGCCGGCGCGAACACCTGAGTAGCTACCAGGAAAAGACCGAAACCATGGCCAGGCGGCGGGCATCGCCTTCACGGGCAAAAGCCGCGCTCCGGCTGAATCACCCGTCCAGCTTTTTTGCCCGGGCAAGCCCCTCAGATTGGCATCCGCCGCGCCGACCAGCGCCGCGCCAGCCTCGGCAACACCAGCACCCCCAGAACCACAAAGATCAGTGCCAGCGACATCGGGCGCTGCAAGAAGACCATCGCACTGCCCTCGCCGATCGATATCGCGTTGCGCAGCTGCGCCTCGGCCAACGGGCCGAGAATCATGCCGACGACCACCGGAGCGGTCGGGAAATCGAAGCGGCGCATCACCACGCCGAGGACGCCAATCGCGTAAAGCAGGTACAAATCGAAGGCGCTCTGGCGCATGCCATAGACACCCACCGTCGCAAAAATCAGGATGCCCGCGTACAGGTACGGCTTGGGAATTTTGAGCAGCTTGACCCAGAGCCCGACCAGCGGCAAATTGAGCACCAGCAGCATCACGTTGCCGATATACAGCGATGCGATCAGCGCCCAGACCAGCGCCGACGAAGTGGTGAAAAGCTGCGGACCGGGCTGAATCCCGTAGTTCTGAAAAGCCCCCAGCAGAATCGCCGTAGTGTTCGAGGTCGGGATGCCCAGCGTCAGAAGCGGGATCATCGCGGCGGTTACCGTCGCATTGTTGGCGGCTTCCGGGCCGGCCACGCCTTCGATGGCGCCCGCAGCGCCAAATTCTTTGCGGTCTTCCGGTTTGGCCAGTTTCTTTTCGGTGGCATAGCTCAGAAAAGTCGGGATCTCGGTGCCGCCGGCCGGGATGCAGCCGAACGGCGCGCCAATGGCGGTGCCGCGCAACCAGGCCGGCCAGGAACGCCGCCAGTCGCCAGCGGTCATGTGGACCTTGCTCAACTTGTTCTGCGACTCGGGCACGCGCCCCTCATACAACACCGCGTACAGCGCCTCGGCCACAGCAAACAGGCCGACGGCGACCAGCACGATCTCGATACCATCGAGCAACTCAGGCACGCCGCCGGTGTAGCGCGCCTGAGCCGAAATCTGGTCCAGCCCCACCGTGCCCGCAGCCAGCCCTACGAACAACGCCGTGAGTCCGCGCACGATGCTTTTTCCAAGCACCGCGCTGACCGTGGTGAAAGCCAGCAGCATCAGCATGAAGTACTCGGGCGGGCCGAGTTTGACGGCCTGCTCGGCGACGATGGGCGCAAACAGCGTGACCAGCACCGTCGCAATCGTGCCGGCGACGAAAGAGCCGATCGCCGCCGTCGCGAGCGCGGCTCCGGCGCGGCCGCTCTTGGCCATCTTGTTGCCCTCCATCGCCGTCACCATGCTGGCGGTTTCGCCTGGCGTATTGAGCAGGATCGAGGTGGTCGAGCCGCCGTACATCGCGCCGTAATAGATGCCGGCGAAGAAAATCATCGATGCAGTCGGCTCGACTTTGGCCGTGATCGGCAGCAGCATCGCCACCGCGACCGCCGGTCCGATTCCCGGCAGCACACCGACCGCCGTGCCGAGCGCGCAGCCGACAAAACACCACAGCAGATTAACCGGCGTGGCCGCCGTGGCAAAGCCTTGAAGGAGCTGGTTGAAGATGTCCATGATGGACCTGCTAAAGCCAGCCGGTTGCAGTGAGGCCAGGCAAATTGATCGCCAGGAATTTTGTGAATGCCCAGTACACCGGAGCTGAAATAGCCAACCCGATCAGGATGTCTTTCAACCACAAGCCTGGCCCCCGGCCGCCGGTCGAGGAAGCACCGCGCAGGCCCTGCACCGCCAGCACAAAACACAGCGTGCAACTGAGGATGAAGCCGATGGTGGTGATCAGCGCTGCATTGGCCAGCAGGCCGGCCGAAACCCAGGCAAAGCCGGGCCAATATGGCTGGGCGGCGGCGTCCGACTCAGCCAGCGATCGAAAGCCGCCCGTCAGCGCTTCACGCACGATGAAGACGCCGCAGACCGCCAGCGCGATGGCCACCACCCACGGCAGAAAGTTTGGGCCGACGCCGCCGTAACCCGCTTCGGAAGGAATCGTCACCGCGCCAGCGGCCAGCGCCAGACCGAGCAGCAGCACGCCGATGCCAACGACGGCCTGCGCGCGGTGAGGTTTGGAGAGCGAACCAATCGACGTCATGGCAGCGCCTTTCAAGAAAAAAAAGAAACCGGCGGGGCCGGAAGGCAAACCGGCCGCCACGCGGGGGCGGGGCAGCCGGTAAAAGACCAGGGCCGGAGGACGAGAGGCTGCGGCACAGGCCCCAGCCCCGGGACATCAAATCATGCCGGACTTCACCATGGTCGCGCGCAGGCTGGCGAAGTCGTCATCGACAAACTTTTCGAATGCTGCACCGCTCAGCACCGCTGGAGTCCAGTTGTTCTTATCCATGGCCTCCATCCATGACTTCGACTTGGCCGCCTTCAGCACCATGTCGGTCAGGGTTTTACGCTGCTCGGCCGAGATGCCGGGCGCACCGTACACGCCGCGCCAGTTGCCGATCACGACCTTGACGCCCTGCTCCTTCAAGGTCGGCACATTGACGCCTTTGAGCCGCGCCTCGGACGTCACCGCAAGCGCCTTCATCTTGCCAGTTTTGATGTACTCGGCAAACTCGCTGTAGCCGCTGCCGCCCACCGTGACGTTGCCGCCCAGAATAGCTGCCGTGGCTTCACCGCCGCCACGGAAGGCGACGTAGTTGATCTTCGATGGATCGACGCCGACTTCACGCGCGATCATGGCCGCCGCGATGTGCTCGGTCGAGCCGCGCGAGCCGCCGCCCCACTTGACGCTACCGGGGTCTTTTTTCAGTTGTTCGATCACATCGGCCATCGACTTGAGTGGCGAATTGGCGGGCAACACGAACACGTTGTATTCGCTGGTCAGCCGGGCAATCGGCGTAGCCTGACTCAGGTTGACCGGCGGCTTGCCGGTGATGATGCCGCCCAGCATTACCGCGCCCATCACCATCAGGGCGTTGGGGTCGCCCTTGCTGCCATTGACGAACTGCGCCAGCCCGATTGCGCCCGCAGCACCGCCCTTGTTGTCGAAGGTTACTGTATCGGCGGCGCCCGACTCCTGCAGTGCCTTGCCGAGTGCCCGGCCGGTGGTGTCCCAACCGCCGCCGGGGTTGGCCGGGATCATCATCTTGACGCTGGTTGCCGCCAGCGCCGAAAGTGGAAAGCTGCCACACGCGGCCAGAGCAGCCACGGCTTTTAAAAAGGTATCGCGACGCATAAATGTCTCCTGGGGTAAAAACTGTCGGATGGATGCCAGAAATAGGTGTTCTAAGCCAGTCATTATGCTGCGCTTCGCGCGATACGCGGCCTCGGTATTCACCCCAAAACACCGTCGCCCAGAGGCGGTAAATAATGGACTTGTCATGGACAAACTACGCATCGATAAATGGCTTTGGGCGGCCCGCTTTTACAAGACCCGGTCGCTGGCCAGCGACGAGGTCGCGCGCGGCCGGGTCATGGTCAATGGTCTGGCAGTCAAGGCTTCGCGTGAGTTGAAGCCCGGCGACACGGTAGCCTTGCGCCAGGGGCCTTCAACACGCAGCATCGTCGTTCGTAGCCTTTCAGCTCAGCGCGGCCCGGCCCCGGTCGCGCAGCAGCTGTATGAAGAGACGCCCGAGAGTCTGGCCCTCAGGGCGCACCTGGCCGACCAGCGCCAGCTCGGCGTGGAACCGGCCGAGCACCGGGCGCACGGCCGACCGACCAAACGCGAAAGACGCGACATCGAAAAGGGCTCCTGGGGCCAACGCTGGAGCGCGTCGATCGATTGAGCCGTCGCCTCGGTGGCGCTGCCTCCCTTCGCCCTCACATGGCCGGCTGGTCGCTAGGCGCTTTTAAATTGGACTTCAACTCTTCGCTCATCGGCAAACCGAGGTTCATGCCTTTGGGCGGGATGGGCTGGGTAAACCACTTGTCGTAGAGCTTGGCAAACTCGCCCGACTTCATCATCCGGTTGATGGTTCCATCCACGAGTGTTTTGAACTCCGGATCGTCTTTTCGCAGGAAGCAAGCATACGGCTCCACTTGCAGCGACTCGCCGACGACTTCGAGTGCCGCAGGGTTTTTGCTGTTGGCGCGCAGACCGAACAGCAAAATGTCGTCCATCGCAAACGCCTTCGCACGGTCGGTTTCAACCAGCAGCAGCGAGTCGTCATGGTCCTTGCCCAGCACAAGCTGCATGTCGAGCTTTTTGTCGGCGTTGTACTTGCGAATGACCTGCGCATTCGTGGTGCCGGTGGTGCTCGCGACAACTTTGTTCGCCAGGTCAGCGTAGTTTTTGATGCCCGAATCCGTCTTGGTCAACAGCCGCGTACCGGTGTAGAAAATATTGGTCGAGAACGTCACGTCCTTGGCGCGGGTCGAATTGTTGGTGGTGGAGCCGCACTCAAGGTCGATGGTGCCATTCGCCATCAGCGGAATCCGGTTCTGGGAAGTGACCGCCATGTAGCCGACTTCGAGGTTCGGTTTTTTCGTGGCCTTGCGCACGTCCTCAACGATGGCTTCCGTCAGTTCGACTGAAAAGCCGACGGCCTTGCTCGAACCGATCAGGTAGCTGAAGGGCACGGATGCCTCGCGGTAAGCCACGGTGATCTTGTTGGCGTCGGCTACTTTTTTCAGCGTTTGTGCGCCGACCGGGCCGACCAGGCCCAGCGCCAGCAAGGCAGCAAACAGCAGGGACTAATTTTTCATGATGGTCTTTCTGATATCGGGTTTGGAAAAAGACACGGCCGATGCAGAAAATCAGGTGCCGGCGGCCTCGTCAACACCATTTTGACGAGGGCCGCCCCGGCGTAAGGTCGGCATTTACCCTTTAACTTGCGACCGGCGCCGGGGAGATCGAGGAGCCCTCTGCATAACCTTGGCGGGACGGTGGAAGCCGAATCACGGTGGGCCGCAAGGCGTCTTTTTGCAGGCCGATAGCCCGTCTAAAGGCGAAGAAAAACAAGGCGGGCCGCCCGAGCCCAGCTGATCACAGACCGCAGGGGGTTATGAAGAGGGTCCCTAAAGAATCTCTGCAAAACCCAGCCAACCGCCATCCCGCCCCAGACGTTATCTCACGATGAAACAAATCAGCCTTTTCACCACCGGATTTGAACTGACCACAAAGATGACGCGCATGCGCGTGTTCCTCGATGAAATGAACCTGGGTAATGCCTTGAGCCGAGCTGGTTTCCGTTATTGCCCCGGTGGCCCCCAGCGCAGGCAGCCAGGGCGGGCGCTCGCATTTTGCGGTGGAGACCATGCTGCGCGTTCACTTCATGCAGCCGTGGTTCGGCTTTGGCGACGCGGCCATGGAGTAGGCGCTGCACGACACGCCGCTGTACTGCGAATTTGCCCGGCTCGACCCCGACGTCACGCGCCTGCCCGACGAATCCGTCATTTTGCGCTTTCGCCACTTGCTCGAAGATCACCAGCTGAGCGCGCAGGTGCTGAGCACCATCAACACCACGCTGGCTGCCAGAGGCCTGCTGCTCAGGACCGGAACAGTCGTCGATGCCACATTGATTGCCGCACCGAGTTCGAACAACAGCAAGGACGGCCAGCGCGACCCCGAGATGCATCAGACCAAGAACGGAAACCAGTGGCACTTTGGCATGAAGGCCCATATTGGCGTCGATGTCGATTCGGGCCTGGAGCACAGCTTCGTTGGCACAGTTGCCAACTTCTGCGACGTGACCCAGGGCCACGCGCTGCTGCATGGAAACGAGGAGGTCGTCTTTGCCGATGCAGGCTACCAGGGTGCCACCAAGCGGACGGAAGCAACGAGAGTGGATTGGCATGTGGCGATGCGTCCCGGAAAACGCAGAGCACTTGACAAGAATTCGCCTTGGGGCGGTTTGCTGAACAAAGCCGAGCAGATAAAAGCCAGTGTGCGGGCCAAGGTAGAGCACCCGTTTCGGGTCATCAAGTGCCAGTTCGGTTTCACCAAGGTTCGCTACAAGGGCTTGGCCAAGAACACGGCGCAACTGGTCACGCTGTTTGCGCTGTCCAATCTTTGGATGGCGCGGCGAGCGCTGGTGCAAGCAGGCCGGGAATGGGTACGCCTGCGACGCGGGTTTATGCCCGCAAGCAGCCGGGAAAAGGCTGCAAACGAGAGCGCATTTGGGCTGAAATCCGACGTAATCGCACTTGCGGTTTCGTTCTGTGAAGTTATGACTTGAAACTCTGGCTTTGGCGGGGTTTGCGCAGACCTTCCATAGGGCATTCTTGGTGCGCTGTGAAATCAGCTGGCGATCTTTTAGGTCCGAGGAGGCAAGCAGGTGCAGCACGAACGGACAACCCGGCGCCCAACCAGGCCACGATGCGTGGCATCTCCTTGGACACTGAATGCCCGCACGCGTCCTCGACAGCAGCTCGTCGTTTATTTTGGGATGGACAGCATTTATGCACGGCGTACTATCCGATACGCGCCGAAGCGCAATAGCCATGTCTCGGTGCAACATTTCATTGGCTTAACCGACAGGAATGGAGTCTTTATGAAGAGCATTGTTTTGAGTGCACTCGCGCTCGCCTGCGCCCCGGTCTTTGCGCAAACCACAGTCACTGTGTCACCGGCTGACATGAAGGGGTGGGTTTTCTTCGACGATTTGGAGGGAACGCCCTGCCTGGCTGGCAATCTGTGTGAGATGGTAAGCGGCCCCGCGACGCCGCCCGCCGGTGGCGGAAGCGCGCATCTGAAGCTTGTTTCTCCCAGTGACAGGCCCTCTCTTGGTACTTTGCTAGGCCAGCTTGCCGGCAAGAAGTTTGCCGACATCACAACGTTGAGCTATTCGACCTACAAGACCACCCCGACACCGCCCACTGACGTTTTGGCGATTGCGCTGCAGTTCTCTGTCGACAACGATGTGACCGACATCGACTTTGCATTCAGGGGTCGCCTGGTCTTCGAACCTTATCACGAGCCGAGCCTCGGACCTGTTATGGCGGGCGTCTGGCAGACCTGGAACACACTGGCTGGCAAGTGGTGGCTAAGCAGTGCCGGCAACCCATCACGGTTCCCTTCTTCTGTCTGCGCCCAAAGTACACCGTGCACAGTAGCCGAGTTGCTGGGGCATTATCCGAATATCGGAATCCGCGATTTGCCCAGCCAGCCAAATACGATATTGAAAGCTGGCGGCGGCTGGACCAATTTTGACGGCAACACGGATGCGTTAAAGGTCGGCATCGGCGGCGTCTCTACTACCTACAATTTTGAACTCGGGCCGACCAACAAAGACGAATGCAAGAACGGCGGATGGGAGGGGATCTTTAAAAACCAGGGCCAATGCGTCAGCTCGTTTTCCAATAACAAGTGATTCATTTTGTGCGGACCGGCAGCAGGTGCTGCAGTTCGCACGCCAGTTCTGACAAAGCCGCTTTTTTATTCCATTTACAGTAAGTTAAGCGGGCTTATCGGTCAGGTTGCAAAGGCAGGAAGAAGCAGCTTGCCTTATGGCATTGCAACTGGCTGAACCGGGCACTCTGGTTATGGATGTGTGCCTCCACACCGGCGCGCCCAAGTCAATACCAAACTGCCCAACCTCATGGATGCGTTTCACGATGGTTGGCACGCCTGAATCGCACTCAGGGCGGTTCAGTCGGGTCAAATCTCTATCTGCGCCGACAAGATGGTCAGAGGTTTTTTCAATCACCCACAACATCGGTAGATGCAATGGTAGAAAAAAAGCAAATGACTCAAGTAGAAATGAAAAAACCCTAAGTGAATCAATCACTTAGGGTTTTTATTTGGCGGAAACGGAGGGATTCGAACCCTCGATGAGGCTCTACACCCCATACTCCCTTAGCAGGGGAGCACCTTCGGCCACTCGGTCACGTTTCCAGTCTCACAATTATAGGCGACGATGCGCGCACCGATCGTGTTTCACACGCCGGGCTGGTCCAGGTCAAAAGCCCTGTGCAGCGCGCGCACCGCCAGCTCCATGTACTTCTCATCGATCACCACCGAGGTCTTGATCTCGCTGGTCGAGATCATCTGGATGTTGATGCCTTCTTCAGCCAGCACGCGGAACATCTTGCTGGCAATGCCGACATGGCTGCGCATGCCGATGCCGACGATGCTGACCTTGCAAATCTTGGGGTCGCCGGTCAGCTCGGTCGCACCCAGCGTCGGCAACACCTTGGCTTTGAGCAGTTCCATCGCGCGGATGTAGTCGTTGCGATGCACGGTGAAGCTGAAGTCGGTCAGGCCCCCCTTGCTGATGTTCTGGATGATGACATCGACCTCAAT
>JAJAYS010000068.1 GCA_026786065.1 Polaromonas sp. | reverse complement strand
CTCGGCGGCGTGGCTGAGCGCGCCGCCGAGCGCATTGAGCAGATCGCAGCGCGCTTCGCGTGTGAAGCCGGTGCCGGCATCAATGGCGTCGAGCGCGAGCCGGTAGAAGCGCGCCGCCTCTTCATGCGCCCGTTGGCGGTCGGCGCGCGCCCCGGCCCGGCGCGCTGCGCATAGTCCACCGCGCGGGCCACATCGCCGCCCGGCAGCGCCGCCCATTGGTGATGCGCGAGCAGGGGCAGTTGTTGATCGGGGTTGTCGGGGTTCAGTGCTTCGATTGCCGTCACCAGCTGATGGTGCAGCCGGCTGCGCTGCGGGCCGGGAATCTCGTCGTACAGGGTTTCACGGAACAGGGCGTGCGAAAACTGGTAATGACCGGGCTCGCGCAGGCTCTCCACCACCCGGGCTTGCAAGGCCTGTTCGATCGCCTGCGCACAGCCAGGATCGTCGGCGTCGCAGAGCAGCCGGCTGAGCAGGCGCAAATCGAACCTGCGGCCGATCACCGAAGCCGCGGCCAGCACCCGGTTGGTCGGCTCCGACAGCCGGTTCAGGCGCCGGCCAATCGCGTCTTTGATGCCTTCGGGGATGCGCAAAAGCCTGACGTTACGCAGGCCGGCCGGGTCCGCCGGCGAGGCGTCGGCGTGTGCCTCCTGCAGCAGCAAGCGGGTGACTTCGCCGATGAACAGCGGATTGCCCTCGGTTTGATCGTGGATCGCATCGACCAGCGCCGGCGCCAGCGCTCGCGCGCCGGCCAGACGCATCACGCCGGCGGTCTCGGTCCGCCCCAAGCCGGTCAGCCGCAGGCGCTCAAAACCAGGCTGGCGCGCCAGTTCGCCTAGGGTTGCCGACAGCGGGTGCTGGCGCGTCAACTCGATATCGCGGTAGGTCACCAGCACCAACAGCCGACTCGCGCCAATCGCCGACGCCATGAATTCGAGCAGGCGCAGCGAGGACCCATCGGCCCAGTGCAGGTTGTCGAACACCAGCAGCAAGGGCGCACTGGCGGCGGCCCGCTTCCAGAACGAGACGACGGCATCGAACAGCCGAAAGCGTGCCTGAGCGGCATCGACTGCCGCCGTCGCCGCGGCGCGCCCGTCACCGTCAATCGGCTCCAGCAGCTCGGGGACGATCTCGGACAGGGTCTGAGCGTACCGCCCGACCACTTGGCGCAGCGTGGCGTCGTCGCTGGCGGCAATCCAGGCCTGCAGCAACTGCTGCCACGCCCAGTACGGCGGCGCGCCGGGCTCTTCGTTGCATCGGCCCCAATACACCTGCATGCCGCGCGCGCTGGCGCGTTCGGCCAGCCGCTCGGCGGTGCGGGTCTTGCCGATCCCGGGTTCACCAGCGATTGCTGCCGTGCCACCCGACGCCGCCAGTGCGCGGGTCAGCAGCCCATCGAGAACGCCCAGTTCGCGCTGGCGGCCGACGAAGTGTTCGGTGTCGGTCAGCCCGGTCGTCGGCGCCCCATCGTGGCGCTCGACCGGCGCGCCGCACGCGTCGCAAAACCGCGCATCGGCCAGCGCGCTTCGCCCTCAACGCGTGCATTGCATCGGCGCGCTGCCGCTCACACTCAGGCGAACGCTTCGGGGCGCACCTGTGACACCTCGATGATCAAATCGGCCGGCAGGCCATTGCGGCGCGCCGCTTCGCGCAGCGCCTCCGCATTCGGCGCTTCGTAAAGGCAGTAGGTCTTCTTGCGGTCGGCCGACAAAAACGAGTAAACCCAGTTCACCCCGACATCGGCGTTGACCCGCTGGATGCCTGCGGCACCGGCGCTGTCGAGTTCAAGGATTTCGGCGAATTGGCGTTCGATGACGAACAGCGGCATGGCTTGCTCCCTCAAGAAGTCGGGGGCCGGAGACCCCGCTGCGCTTCTTGCGCTTCATTATTCAGCGCCGCGCCGGGCTGGTCAATCCTGACTATGCCGGGACCGATGCGACGCTGGGCAAATTGATCGATTCGGTCGATGACAGCGTAGCGCAGCGCGCGCACTATGCGGCTCTGGCGACGGCTCGCGAACGCCGGATTCCTCAACCCCGATTCATCAGGAGACTCGCATGAAAGCCAACCCTATCGTCCGCCTTGCCTGCGCTGCCGCGCTGGTGGCCGTATTCGGACAATCGCCTGGAAGCGCGTGGGCCGACGGCAGCCACCGCATGGTGGTCGCCAAAGACCTCAAGTGGGCCGACGTGCCCTCGCTGCCGCCGGGCGCCAAGATCTCCGTCATCGAAGGCCCGATGAGCGATGCGGTGCCTTTCACGGTACGGCTGAAGTTCCCCGCCAACTACCAGATACCGGCCCACATGCACCCCGCAGTCGAGCGCGTGACGGTGCTGTCCGGCGTATTCCACATGGGCACGGGCGACAAGTTCGACAGTGCCCGGGGGATGCCGCTCAACGCCGGCGACATGATGATCATGGTCGCCAACTCGCCGCACTTTGCGTGGACGAAAGAGGAGACTACGGTGCAGTTGCACGGCACCGGGCCTTGGGGCGTCACCTACATCAACCCGGCCGACGACCCGCGCAAGAAGCCGTAGGGACCGTCTGCATAACCCCCTGCGGCCTGCGACCGGCCTTCTTGCTCCCTTTCCCTCCGGGAGAAGGTTGGGGTGAGGGCTGCTGCATTGCTTTTCTTGCCAATAGCCGGGCGATTGAGAGCAAAAAAAGGCGCCTTGCAACCCATCAGGCCAAGGCGAGGTTCAGGCAGGACGCGGCCCTTGCCTGCACAAGAGACTTCCGGCTGCTTACTACACATCGGAAACCCAACATGAACGCACCGACCGACCTCAATGCCGTGAAAGCCCGCCAGCAGACCGCCTGGGCCAGCGGCGACTACGCCGTCGTCGGCACCACCTTGCAGATTGTTGGCGAGCAGCTCGCCGAAGCCTGCGACCTGCGCTGGGACGAAAACGTGCTGGACGTCGCCGCCGGCAACGGCAATGCGACGCTGGCTGCAGCACGCCGCGGCTGCAAGGTGATATCCACTGACTATGTCGCCACCTTGCTGGAGCGTGGCGCTGAACGCGCACGCGCCGAAGGCCTCGAGGTCCGGTTTCAGGCGGCTGACGCAGAGGCCTTGCCTTTTGCCGACGCCAGCTTCGATGCCGTGCTATCGACCTTTGGCGTGATGTTTGCGCCCGACCATGGCAAAGCCGCGTCCGAGCTGGCACGGGTATGCCGGCCCGGCGGGCGTATCGGCATGGCCAACTGGACCCCGGACGGCTTCATCGGCCAGCTGTTCAAGACACTCGGGCGCCTTTTGCCGCCGCCGACGGGCGTGCAGTCGCCTTCGCTGTGGGGAACGGAGGCACACCTGCGTTCCATCTTCGGCACCGCTGCCGTCGGGATATCCGTGACGCCACGGCACTTCAACTTCCGCTACCGCTCGGCTGCCCACTTCATCGAAGTCTTCCGCACCTGGTACGGGCCGGTGCACAAGGCCTTTGCCGCCTTGCCCGATGACAAGTCCAGGGCACTGGAGGCAGACATGACGGCCCTGCTGAACGGGTTGAACCGGGCCGGCCCCGGTTCCCTGGTCGTTCCGAGCGAGTACGTCGAAGTGGTCATCACGCGGCGCTGAGCGAGACAGCAAAGCGGCATTACCCTGATCACGACCAACCAGCAAGGAGAAAAAATCATGATCGACGACGCCCAAGTGCAGACCTTCCGCCAGCAGCTGCGCGGCATGCTGGCGCAACCAGCCGATGCCGGCTACGACGCCGCGCGGCGCCTGTTCAACGCCATGATCGACAAGCGACCGCGGCTGATCGTGCAGTGCGCCGACGTTGCCGACGTGATGACTGCAGTGCGCTTTGCGCGCGCTAACGCGCTGCTGCTGGCGGTGCGCGGCGGCGGCCACAACGGTGGCGGCCTGGGCAGTTGCGACGACGGCATGGTGATCGACCTCGGCCGCCTGCGCGGCCTGCGCGTTGACCCGGCCGCGCACAGCGTACGCGCTGAAGGCGGCTGCACCTGGGGCGAGGTGGACCACGCGACCCACGCTTTCGGCCTGGCCACGCCGTCGGGCGTGATCAGCACCACCGGCGTCGGCGGGCTCACGCTGGGCGGCGGCATCGGCTATTTGTCGCGCCGCTTCGGCTTGACGATCGACAACCTTCTGTCGGTCGATATGGTGCTGGCCGACGGCAGCTTCGTGACCGCCAGCGCGAAGGTGAATGAAGACCTGTTCTGGGCGGTGCGCGGTGGCGGCGGCAATTTCGGCGTGGTCACTTCGTTCGAGTTTCGCCTGCATGACTTGAGCACCGTGGTGGCCGGGCCGACGTTGTGGCCGCTGGAACGCGCTGCCGAGGTGCTGCGCTGGTACCGCGGTTTCCTGCCGTCAGCGCCGCCCGAACTGAACGGCTTTTTCGCTTTTATCACGGTGCCGCCGGCGCCGTCATTTCCGCCCGAGCTGCACCTGCAGAAGATGTGCGGCATCGTCTGGTGCTATGCCGGCGACGCGGCGCACGCCGACGCCGCGCTCGCGCCGGTGCGCGCCATGGCGCCGGTGCTCGACGGGCTGGCGTCCATGCCCTACCCGGTGCTGCAAAGCGCGTTCGACGGGCTCTATGTGCCGGGCCTGCATTGGTACTGGCGGGCCGACTTTGTGAACGAGCTGTCGGATTCGGCAATTGCCCTGCACGTAAAGCACGGCGCGCAGATGCCCACGCTGCATTCGTCGATGCATCTTTACCCGATCGACGCAGCGGTTCATCGCGTGGGCCGCAAGGAAACCGCTTTCGCCGCCCGCGACGCCCGCTGGGCGGCGGTCTATCTGGGTGTTACGCCCGACCCGGCGCAGGGCGAGCAGGTGGCGCAGTGGTCGAAGGACTACTGGCAGGCGCTGCACCCGCATGCGGCCGCCGGCGCCTACGTGAACTTCATGATGGACGAAGGCCAGGACCGGGTGAAGGCGGCCTACCGCGACAACTACGCGCGGCTGGCGGCGATCAAGGCCCGGTACGACCCCGACAACCTGTTCCGGGTCAACCAGAACATCCGGCCCGCCGGCTGAAGGGTAGCGTCATATGCGCTCGACGATGAGCGCAATTCCATAGGGACCCTCTGCATGACTCCCTGCGGTAGGTGATCAGCCGGGCTCGGGCGGTTGTGCCGACGAGCGAGATGGGCGAAACGGCGGCCCTCATACCGCTGGCATGGCTTGGCGGCGTGTCCTTGTCTTCGCCGGTATAGGACTTGGGGTTCGCGCTTAGGCTGCGCGACAGCGCCTGATTGCGGAAAAGACCCCTTTCGACCTCGGGTCCAGCGCTTCGGGGATCATGGTGCAGCAGCAGATGAACCCCAGCTCCGCGCCCGGCACACCGCTGCGCGGGCTAGAACACAGGCGATGCATGAATCTCGGACCGCAGGCCGCCTACGTCGTCGCCCACCCATGGGCCTTCGCTCTGCGTGTGCTCAAGGGTTTTCGCGCGAACCAGGGCTTGCTGCTCGCCGGTGCGGTGGCCTATTACGCCCTGCTGTCCATCATTCCGCTGCTGATCCTGATTGCCATCGCGCTGTCGCACCTGATCAATGAGTCGGCGTTGCTCGAAGCCATCGGCCGTTATATCGGCTGGCTGGCGCCGGGGCAGTCTGAGTTCATCGTCCGGGAGCTGGCCAACTTTCTGGCCCACAGGCAGGTACTGGGCTGGCTGCTGCTGCTGACGATGCTGTTTTTCAGCTCGCTGGCTTTCACGGTGCTGGAGAACGCGATGTCGGTGATCTTTTTGCACCGCGTGGCGATTCGCAGGCGGCACTTTATGGTGTCGGCGGTGCTGCCGTATGCCTACATCCTTTCGCTTGGCGTCGGTCTGCTGCTGGTCACGCTGGTGTCTGGCCGTTTTGCGGCGCTCGGTGATAAAAGCCTGGAGCTTCTCGGCTTCACCTGGTCGCTGAGCGGGTTCTCCGGGGTGCTGTTGTACCTGCTCGGCCTGCTCGGCGAGATTTTTTTGCTGACCTCGGTGTACATGGTGATGCCGGTCGGCCGGCTTTCGCTGCGCCATGCGCTGATAGGCGGCGTGACGGCGGCGCTGCTGTGGGAGCTGACGCGCCACCTGCTGCAGTGGTACTTTGGCACGCTGTCGCAGGTCGGCCTGGTCTATGGCTCGCTGACCACGGCGATCGTGGTGTTGCTGAGTCTGGAAATTGCCGCGACGCTGCTGTTGCTCGGCGCGCAGGTGATTTCGGAGTTTGAGCGCATCGGCACCGCCAAAGAGCATGCGCCCGCCGAGGCCATGCGGACCGGCTAGCGGGCGGGACGCGAAGCCTGATTCCATTTGCATGTCAATAACGCAGTCATCCGGAATTGAGGAGCATGCCCCGGACTGCAATCCGGGGCGATCCATGATTTGATGACTCCATGACTCCATGACTCCATGACTCCATGACTCCATGACTCCATGACTCCATGACTCCATGACTCCATGACTTCCTTCCGATTGCGACCATGCATTGCGGCTCGGGGGCCGCAATGGCAATCGGATCGCATTAGAAATCGAATAAGAGCCCATCGGCAGGGATCAGTCGTCGCTATGAAACTGATAGCTGCTTACGCCCGTATTAAGAAGGCAAACAGCGGTTTTTATTCATATTCAAGGCGGCTGCGGCGGTTGTTCGCGCCCGGCACCCTTGGCGCCCCAGCACCGCACTCAGTGGGCGGGAAGCGCGTCCCGACTGACCGCGCTGCCCGTTCTCTGGCTACCGGCCGGCAACGCCGACCGGTCGTAGCATTCAGTCTCCGAGCACCAGGCCCTCACGCCGCGGATCGGCCCCGCCAAAAAACCCGGTCGGCGTTTTCTGGATCGCCTGCAGCCCGCTGGTCATGTCCATCTCGCGCACTTCAGCGCCGCGTGCCCTCAGCGCCTCGACCGTCGCAGGCGCGAAGCGTTTGGCTTCCAGCAGGCTGGGGCCGTTCAGTGAGCCGAAGTTGGGCAAATCAATCGCCTGCTGGGCATTCAGGCCCCAGTTCAGCGTGCCGTACAGCGTTTTCGCGGTGTAGTGAATGATCAGCGCGCCGCCCGGGCTGCCGCCGCTCATCACCAGCTGGTTGCTGGCCTTTTCGAACACCAGCGTCGGCGCCATCGACGAGCGTGGCCGCTTGCCGGGTTGCACCCGGTTGGCGACCGGCTTGCCTTCGGCATCCTGCGGCGCAAAGCTGAAGTCGGTCAGCTCGTTGTTGAGCAAAAAGCCGCCGGCCTTGCCGGTGCCGCCGTCGGTCATCTGGCGCGCGCCGAAGGCGTCCTCGATGGTCGTCGTCATTGCAATCGCGTTGCCGAAGCCATCGACGATGCTGATGTGCGAAGTGCCGAACTCGGGCTGCTCAGGCATCGGCGCGTAAGCGGTTTTGACCGGGCCCGGCACGCCGGCCTTGGCGGTCTTCATGCTCTGGGCGCCGGGTGCGGTGGCGATCAGCTTTGCACGCTCGGCCAGGTAGCTGGGTGCCAGCAGGCTCATCCAGCTGCCGCCGGGCGGCTGCACGAAATCCGGGTCGCCCAGGTACTGGGCGCGGTCGGCGAAGGCCAGCCGTGCCGCTTCGGTGTAGAGGTGCAGCCAGTCGGCTGAGGGCGTCGGTGCGACGCTGCCAGCGACGCCGCCCATGCCGCTCACCAGGCCCAGCGTGGCGGCCGGCGTGTTGTTCAACATGCCCAGAATCTGCGCGACCGCAATCGCGCCGGAGCTGGGCGGCGGCATGCCGCATAGCAAATAGGTTTTGCTGGATGCGCTGTAGTCCGAGCAGATCGGATCGCGCTTTTTCGCCTGGTAGCCGGCCAGGTCGCTCATGGCCAGTTTGCCGGGGTTGGTCGGGTGGCCCTGCACCTTGGTGACGATGGCCTGGGCCACCTTGCCGGTGAGTAGCGCGTTCGCGCCGCCACTGGCGATCTGGCGCAGCACGTCGGCCAGCGCCGGGTTTCTCAAAGTGCTGCCGGCCTCGATGGGCGCGCCGTCGGGTTTGTAGAAATAGGCGGCGGCGCTCGGGTCGGCCTTCAGGTATTTTTCGTCCTTCAGCAGCGTGCCGAGGCGGGCGCTGACCCTGAAGCCATTTTCAGCCAGCGTAATGGCCGGGGTGAACAGCGTGGCCCACGGCAGCTTGCCGTGCTGCCGGTGCGCCATCTCCAGCATCTTGACGGTGCCCGGCACGCCGACCGAGCGGCCGCCGACCACGCCTTCGTAAAACGGTAAAGGTTTGCCGTCGGCACCAACGAACAGCTTTTCATCCACCGCCATCGGCGCCGTCTCGCGCCCGTCAAAGGCTTCGACCTTGCCGTTCGCCGCATGCAGCAAAAAGGCCCCACCGCCGATGCCGCTGGACTGCGGCTCCACCAGCGTCAGCACCATCTGCACCGCAATCGCCGCATCGATGGCCGAGCCACCGGCCTTCAGGATTTGATAGCCGGCATCGGTCGCCAGCGGATTGGCCGCAGCAACCGCGAATTTGCTTGTAGCCCAGCCGGGATTGGCGTTGTAGCCCGACGCGCCCTCAGGCTGCGCCGGGACGGTGTAGCTGAAGTTCGGTGCGCTGGTGGCACAGCCCGCCAGCAGCGCGGCCAGCGCAACGGGGGCAACGCGAGGGAGCAGACGTTTCATGATTTCGCTTCCGGTTTGGGTTGGGTTGGGCTGCCATGTTACGCCGGGCGGTTGGAGCTTGGCGTCTTGGGCTATTTCAGGCTGTAGGCCATATCAATCGGGCGTGAGCAGCTAGTTTTTTGATAGCGACAGCCGCGTTCACCGGCACCGTAGTCGATGCCACCCTCATTGCAGCGCCCAGCTCCACCAAGAACAAAGACGGCAAGCGTGACCCTGAAATGCACCAGGTCAAGAAGGGCAACCAGTGGCACTTCGGAATGAAGGACCATATCGGTGTGGATGCTGAATCCGGCTTGGTGCATACCGTCATCGGCACGGCTGGCAACGTCAACGATGTGACCCAGGGCCACGCCTTGCTGCATGCCTAGGAACAAATCGTATTTGCCGATGCTGGGTATCAAGGCGCTGCCAAACCGCCAGAGGTGACGCACGATTTGTAAGGGCCGGAACGCATATATTCGTACGATTTTTTCAAATTAATGATGGAATTGCTGAAATTAAGTTCAAAATTTGGTTTCACAACGCCCAAATAAGTTACATCAGGTCTCAGACCAGGAGCCACCCCTCATGTCCCTAATTCACAAATCCGTCGCCAGCCTGGCGTGCCTTGCTTTTGCTCTTGCTTCGGGCGGCAGTCTGGCCCAAAAGTCCTGGGTGGTCGGGCAGTCGGCGCCGTTGACCGGCAGCAATGCCGCCTTCGGCAACGACATTCGCGACGGCGCGCAGGCGTATTTCAAATCGCTCAACGCAAAAGGCGGAGTTGCCGGCTTGCCGGTCGAGCTGATTGCGCTGGACGACAAGAATGACCGCAAGGAGGCCGGCGTGAACACCGCAAAGCTGCTTGGCGCGCACGATGCGTCGGTGCTGTTCGGCTATGCGTCGGCAACCCTCAGCCTTGATGCGATGCCGCAGGCAGAGCAGGCGGGCGTGCTATTTTTTGCGCCGTTTTCCGGCGCAGATCCGGTGCGAAAAGCCAGCCCGGTGGTGTACACCTTGCGCGCCTCCTACGGTGATGAACTGGAGAAAATGCTGGCGTTCTGGACCGGCCTTGGCCTGAAGACCGTGGTCGTGGTGCACTACGACGATGAAGTCGGCAAGCAGAACCTTGCTGTGGTGACGAACTACCTTGCCAAGCAGGACAAAAAACCCGTTGCCTTTTCACTGAAACGCAACGCCACGCTGGACGCGGCGCAGGTTGGGGAACTGATCAAGCTCAAGGCCGATGTCATCATCAATACCGTGCTGTCGGGGCCGGCGGCAGAGATCAGCAAACAAATGGTTGCGAAGGGCATCTTCATTCCGATGTCCAGCTTGTCCTTTATCGGGGCACAGCAGTACATCGAAGCTGCCGGGCCAGCCGGTGCCGGCGTGTCGATTTCGCAGGTGGTGCCCAGCCCCCACTCTGCGCTGCCGGTGGTGCAGGAATGCAGCCGTGCCCTGAAAGACGCCGGCATTACCAAAACCATGAACAGTGCGCACCTTGAGGCGTGCATCGGTGCCAAGGTGCTGGCGGAGGCCATGCGCCGCAGCAAAAAGCCGGGGGATGCCAAAGCACTGCTGGCGTCGATGGCTTCGCTGGGTGCCTACGACGCAGGCGGATTCACCGTCACCTACGGTCCCAAGCAGAACCATGGCAGCAAGTATGCTGAACTGGGCATGGTCACGCGCGACGGCAAGTTGCGCAACTGACCTGCGGAGCTACTCCACCAAACGGCGAGCAGGGTTGCCGACCGGGGGGCTGCATGCCGGCTCATTGGCGAAAAAAGGCACTGCGGGTACAGCGGTGCAACCGGTCATGCGGCGGTACGCCGGTCACCCGATTGACCTGTGCGGTAGGCTACAAAGGGTATCGGCAAGCGCCTCACTTGAATCGATAATTCGCCGGCTTGCCCCGATCGGCAACTGGAACCGAAACTCGAAGGAGACACGCATGCAAAACTTTGTAGCCGGCAGGCCAAAACCTGCTGCAGTCCGTCGGGTTTACTTGCCGGCGCTGCTGGCCCTTTCGGCTGGCTTGACCGCCCTGACGGCGAGCCTGGGTGCGCTGGCTCAGGCCCCTTACCCGAACCGCCCGATTGTGATGATCGTGCCGCAGGCCGCCGGCGGCACCAACGATATCGTCGGCCGCGTCGTCAGCCAGAAGCTGGGCGAGGTGCTGGGCAGTTCGGCCGTGGTCGAGAACCGGCCTGGCGCTGGTGGCAACATCGGCACCCAGGCGGTGGCCAGAGCACCGAAAGACGGGTACACGTTGCTGATGACGATCAGCAGCAGCCAGGCGATCAATCCTGCGCTGTACAAGAACCCCGGCTTCGATCCAGTCAAGGACTTCAAGCCGATCAGCCTGATCGGTGCCGTGCCGAACGTGCTGCTGGTCAACCCGGCGTTTCCGGCCAGATCGATGGCTGAGCTGGTGGCCCTGGCTAAGGCCCAACCTGGCCAGATTCAATACGCGTCGGCCGGCAACGGCACGCTCAACCACCTGCTAGGCGAAATGCTCAAAAGCATGGCCGGCCTCGACCTGCAGCATGTGCCCTACAAAGGCGTCGCCCCGGCGCTGAACGATGTGCTCGGCGGCCAGTTGCCGATGTTGTTTGCCAGCCTGCCGTCGTCGCTCGCCCATATCAAGGGCGGCAAGCTGCGCGCGCTGGCGGTCAGCGGCGCGACCCGCTCGCCGGTATTGCCCGACGTTCCGGCGGTGGCTGAAACCGTGCCCGGTTACAGCGGCACCTTGTGGATCGGTCTGTTCGCACCGGCCGGCGTCCCCGCTGACGTGCTGGCGCGGCTGCAGGATGCAATGGGAAAAACTCTGGCCGACAAGGAACTGCGCGACAAGCTCGAGCAGCAGGGCGTGGAGTTGGCCAGCAGCGCAACCAACCCCGTGACGCCGGAGCAGTTTGCGACGCTGCTGGGCGAGGACATCGCGAAGTGGGCGTTGATCGTTAAAACCTCCGGCGCCTCGGTGGATTAGTCCAGACCATGACGAACGAGGCCCGAACATGGGGAGCGGCAACACTTGCCCACCTGCAAAGCTGGGTCGGCAGAACCGAAATTTTGAACGACGACATCGCCGCAGCGCCGGTGCGGGGGCTGTCGGCCACGCTCGACCGCAGCGACCCCGCGCCCGCGCCGGGCACGCCGCTGCCGCCGCTGTGGCACTGGCTGTACTTTCTTCCCCAGCCACGCCAGTCGCTGCTCGGCCCGGACGGCCATGCGGCGCGCGGCGGATTTTTGCCGCCGGTGCCCTTGCCGCGCCGCATGTGGGCCGGCGGGCGCCTGCAGTGGCAGGCCGACAATCCGCTGGTGGTCGGCGATGCTGTCACGCGGGTTTCGCGGGTGGTGTCGGTCACCCACAAGAGCGGGCGCAGCGGTGACCTGTTGTTCGTGCTGGTCCGGCACGAAATCAGCAACGAAAAAGGCCTGGCCCTGACCGAAGAGCACGACATCGTGTACCGGGCCAGCGCCGCACCGGGCGATCCGGTTCCGCCGCCGACGATGGCTGACCTGGGGTCGCTGTGGCACCGCGAGATCGTGCCGGACGACGTGCTGCTGTTTCGCTATTCGGCGCTGACTTTCAACAGCCACCGCATCCACTACGACCGCCGTTACGTGACCGAGGTGGAGGGCTATCCGGGCCTGATTGTTCACGGCCCGCTGATCGCCACCTTGCTGATCGACCTGCTGGGCCGCGAAATGCCCGAGGCGCAGGTGCTGAGTTTTCAATTCAAGGCGCTTCGGCCGACCTTCGACCTGCAGCCGTTTCACCTGAACGCCCAGCCGTCTGCAGACGGGCGCACGGTCCGCCTCTGGGCCGAAGACCACGAAGGCTGGCTGACCATGCAGGCCACCGCCGCCCTCGCATAGCGGTTGCGGGACAATCTGGCGTCATGATCAAAACCCCGCCCGATTCATACCAGGACATCCGCGACGCGGTTCGCGCGTTGTGTGCCGAATTCCCCGATGCTTACCACCGCCAGATCGACAGCGAGCGCGGCTACCCGGAGGCCTTCGTCGATGCGCTGACGAAAGCCGGCTGGCTCGCCGCGCTGATTCCGGCCGAGTACGGCGGCTCCGGCCTGGGTCTGCTGGAGGCCTCAGTGATCATGGAAGAGATCAACCGCAGCGGCGGCAACTCGGGGGCCTGCCACGGTCAGATGTACAACATGGGCACGCTGCTCAGGCACGGCTCGCAGGCGCAAAAGGATTTGTATTTGCCGAAGATCGCCAGTGGCGAATGGCGACTGCAATCGATGGGCGTGACCGAACCCAGCACCGGCACCGACACCACGAAGATCAAGACCACGGCGGTCAAGAAAAGTGACCGCTACGTCGTCAATGGCCAGAAGGTCTGGATCTCGCGGGTGCAGCATTCGGACTGGATGATTCTGCTGGCCCGCACTACGGCGCTCGCCGACGTAAAGAAAAAATCCGAAGGCATGTCGATCTTCATGGTCGATTTGCGCGCGGCTGAAAAATCGGGCATGACGGTGCGGCCGATTCCGAACATGGTCAACCATGAGACCAACGAGCTGTTCTTCGAAAACCTCGAAATCCCCGCAGAAAACCTGATCGGCGAAGAAGGCCAGGGCTTCAGGTACATCCTGGACGGGCTGAACGCCGAGCGCACGCTGATCGCCGCCGAATGCATAGGCGACGGTTACTGGTTTCTGGATCGGGTTACGAAATACGCCAGCGAGCGCGTGGTGTTCGGCCGGCCGATCGGGCAAAACCAGGGCGTGCAGTTTCCGATTGCCGAGGCCTTCATCGAGGTCGAGGCGGCCAACCTGATGCGCTACAAAGCCTGCGCGCTGTTCGACGCCGGTCAGCCTTGCGGGGCCGAGGCCAACATGGCGAAATACCTGGCCGCCAAAGCCAGCTGGGAAGCCGCCAACGCCTGCATCCAGTTTCACGGCGGCTTCGGTTTTGCGAACGAATACGACGTTGAGCGCAAGTTCCGCGAAACCCGGCTCTACCAGGTCGCGCCAATTTCGACCAACCTGATCCTCAGCTACGTCGGCGAGCATCTGCTGGGGCTGCCGCGCTCGTTCTGAGCGTCGTTCGCGCTGCGACGTTTTTTTCTGCTTCACCATCATTTGCCTGCCATGCCAAGACCTCTCGACGGCATTACCGTCGTCTCTCTCGAACACGCGATTGCCGCACCGTTTTGCACCCGTCAGCTGGCCGACCTGGGCGCACGCGTCATCAAGATTGAGCGGCCCGGTGCCGGCGACTTTGCGCGGGCTTATGACGAGCGCGTCAACGGACTGGCTTCGCATTTCGTGTGGACCAACCGCTCCAAGGAGAGCCTGACGCTGGACCTGAAACAGCCTGCCGCGCTCGATGTGTTGAAGGCCCTGATTGCCGACGCCGACGTGCTGGTGCAAAACCTCGCGCCCGGTGCGGCGGCGCGCATGGGCCTGTCGTACGAGGCTTTGAGCGGCCCGCACCCCGGCCTGATCGTCTGCGATATTTCGGGCTATGGTGACGACGGCCCGTACCGGGACAAAAAGGCCTATGACCTGCTGATTCAGAGCGAAGCCGGTTTTCTGTCCGTGACCGGGACAGCCGACGCGCCCTGCAAGGCCGGCAACTCGATTGCGGACATCGCCGCTGGCATGTACGCGTTCACCAGCGTGCTGGCGGCCTTGATGCAGCGCGACAAAAAAGGCGAAGGCGAAGGACGCGGGCAGGGCGCGCACATCGATGTGTCGATGCTGGAGTCGCTGGCCGAATGGATGGGCTACCCGATGTACTACGCCTTTGAGGGCGCAACCCCGCCACCGCGCAGCAGCGCAGCCCACGCGACCATTTACCCCTACGGCCCGTTTTCGGCCGGTGACGGCGGGAGCGTGATGCTGGGCCTGCAAAACGAGCGCGAGTGGAAGCAGTTTTGTGCGGTGGTGCTGCAAGACGCCGCGCTCGCCACCGATGCGCGCTTCGACAGCAACGCCCGACGCAACGCGAACCGCGCGGCGCTCGAAGCGCTGATCTTGCAAACCTTTGCCACCTTGAGCACCGAAGGCGTGCTGGCCCGACTCGATGAAGCCCAGATCGCTAACGCCCGCATCAACGACATGGCCGGCCTGTGGGCGCATCCGCAGCTTGCCGCCCGCAGTCGCTGGCAGGACGTCGCTTCACCGGCCGGCCGCATTCCGGCGCTGTTGCCGCCCGGTCGCAGCAACCGCTTCGAGCCGCGCATGGACGCGGTGCCGGCCGTCGGCCAGCACACCGACGCGATCCTGCGCGCGCTTGGGCAAAGCGCGGCGCAGATTGCCGCGCTGCGGGCTGCGCAAGCGATTTGAGACCAATTGATGACTGTCAGTCGCTATTAATTAAAGAGCTGCTTGCGCCCGTATTAATTGGGTTTCAAGCCGAAATGCCTTGAAGTCTTGTAACTACTCAGGTGTCCGCACTTGCAATTCGTTTGCCCTTGGGACCCTCTGCATAACTTTGGCGGAACTGTGCCGGATCGGGATGGGCTGCAAGGCGCCTTTTTGCAGCCAATGGCCCCGCTATTGGCAAAAAAACAATGCAGCAGATTGCCCCAGCCCGGCTGATCGCGGGCCGAAGGGGGTTGTGCAGAGGGTTCCTAAATGGCACGTCGCGGTGACCCCCTACTGCGGCGCCCCGGCGGCGGCCCGCGACTACGCCAGATCCCGCAGTGACTGGCGCTCTGTCGAGATCGAGGCCGGGCACGGCACGATGCGATGGTGACCTCGCCGCAGCAGGTGTTCGATCTTCTGTACGCCCTTTGAATTTTTCAACCGAACTTCCGACATGCCCGCCATCAACAACACCGCTACCGAGCAACTCGCCGCCTTCGCCGCCGGGCTGCACTTTGAGCATCTGCCCGAATCCGGCGTGCGCAAAACCGGAGACCTGATGGTCGATTGGTTCGGCTCGGCACTGGCCGGAAAAGGGGCGCGGCCGGTCGAGTCGATCGCGCGCTTCGCTGCCAGAATGGGCGGGGCCATTGGCCCGTCGGAAGTGCTGATTGATCGCAACCGCAGCAGCCCGTATTTGGCCGCGATGGTCAACGCCGCCGCCTCCCACGTCGCCGAGCAGGACGACGTGCACAACGGCTCGGTTTTTCACCCGGCGACGGTGGTGTTTTCGGCCGCGCTGGCCACGGCCCAGGCG
>JAJAYS010000067.1 GCA_026786065.1 Polaromonas sp. | reverse complement strand
GTGCTGCACGACGGCCCGCCGTATGCCAATGGCCAGATCCACATCGGTCACGCGGTCAACAAGATCCTGAAGGACATCGTGGTGAAGGCGCGACAGCTGCAAGGCTTCGACGCGATCTACGTGCCGGGCTGGGACTGCCACGGCTTGCCGATTGAAAACGCCATTGAAAAGCTGCACGGCAAGAAACCGGCCCCGACGGCTGCCGAAGGCGCCCTGCCCACCGAGGGAGCCGGGCACGCTGGCGGCAGCGCGGTTTCAGGGTTGGCGCTGCGCGCAGAGTTTCAGGCCAAATGCCGCGCCTTCGCCACCGAACAGATCGCCGGGCAAATGGCCGACTTCAAGCGCCTGGGTGTGCTTGGCGAATGGGACAGCCCATACCGCACGATGGATTTCGCCAGCGAGGCCAATGAGATCCGGGCGCTCAAACGCATCATGGAGCGCGGCTTTGTCTATCGTGGCCTGAAGCCGGTTTACTGGTGTTTTGACTGCGGCTCGTCGCTGGCCGAATTCGAGATCGAGTACGCCGACAAAAAATCGCAGACGCTGGATGTCGGCTTTAAATCTGCCGATCCGGGGAAACTGCTGGCGGCGTTCGGGCTGCCCTCACCCCTGCCCTCTCCCGCCAGCGGGAGAGAGAGCCAAGAGGAGGACTTGCCCCTGCCCTGTCCCGCGAGTGAGGGCGGGAGTCACGCGGTTCACGACTTGCCCCCTCGCCCCTCCGGGGAGAGGGCTGGGGTGAGGGGGATTCCCGCTGGCAAAGATATTTTTGCCGTGATCTGGACCACCACCGCCTGGACCATCCCGGCCAACCAGGCGCTGAACCTGAATCCCGAGCTCGACTACGCGCTGGTCGAGACCGAACGCGGCCTGCTGGTGCTGGCGTCGGTGCTGGTCGAAAAATGCCTGGTCCGCTACCAGCTGACCGGCACCGTCCTAGCCACCACGCTGGGCAAAAACCTGGCGCATCTGAACTTCGAGCACCCGCTGTACGACGTTGATGCCGGCTACCGCCGCCTGAGCCCGGTCTTTCCGGCCGACTACGCCACTGCCGACGACGGCACCGGCATCGTGCATTCGTCACCCGCCTACGGCGTCGAAGACTTCAACAGTTGCATCGCCAATGGCTTTGGCACGGACGACATCCTGAACCCGGTGCAGGGCAACGGCCGCTATGTCGATGCGCTGCCGCTGTTTGGCGGGCTCAACATCTGGAAGGCCGCGCCGCTGATCATCGACACCCTGCGCGAGCACGGTCGCCTCTTCGCCACCGAAAACATCCAGCACAGCTACCCGCACTGCTGGCGCCACAAGACGCCGGTGATCTACCGGGCGGCGGCGCAGTGGTTCATCCGCATGGACGCGCAAACGCCGGGCACACACGGTGTTTTTGCCACAGACAGGGCCGAAAAAACGCTGCGGGAACTGGCCCTGAGCGCCATCGAGGAGACACGCTTTTACCCGGAGAATGGCAAAACCCGGCTGCGCGACATGATCGCCGGACGGCCCGACTGGTGCATCAGCCGGCAGCGCAGCTGGGGCGTGCCGCTGCCGCTGTTCATCCACACCGCCACCGGCGAGCTGCACCCGCGCACGCTGGAGATCATCGACCAGGCCGCCAGCCTGGTCGAGGCAGGCGGCATCGAGGCCTGGAGCCGGGCCAGCGCCGAATCCATCCTCGGCGCCGACGCCGCCGATTACCTCAAGAGCACCGACATCCTGGACGTCTGGTTCGACTCGGGCACGACGCACGACCATGTGCTCAAACACAGCCATGCCGCGCAGTCGACCTGGCCGGCCGACCTGTATCTCGAAGGCCATGACCAGCATCGCGGCTGGTTTCATTCTTCGCTGCTGACGGCCTGCGCGATGTACGACCACGCGCCGTACAAAGGGCTGCTGACGCACGGCTTCACCGTCGATGGCAAGGGCCGCAAGATGAGCAAGAGCGAAGGCAACGTGGTGGCGCCGCAAGAGGTCTCAAGCAAGCTCGGCGCGGAGATCATCCGGCTGTGGTGCGCATCGACCGACTATTCGGGCGACCTCGGCATCGACGACAAGATTCTGGCCCGCGTGGTGGACACCTACCGGCGCATCCGCAACACGCTGAAGTTTTTGCTGGCCAACGTCAGCGATTTCGACCCGAAAACCGACGCGGTGCCGCTTGCCGAGATGCTGGAAATCGACCGCTACGCCATCAGCCGCGCGGCGCAGTTGCAGGCGCAGATCCTGGCGCACTACGAGGTCTATGAATTTCACCCGGTCGTTTCCAAACTGCAAATTTATTGCAGCGAAGACCTGGGCGCGTTCTACCTCGACGTGCTGAAGGACCGCCTCTACACCACCGCGCCGAAGTCGCTGGCACGGCGCAGCGCGCAGACCGCGCTGCATCAGATCAGCCACGCGATGCTGCGCTGGATGGCGCCGTTTTTGAGCTTCACCGCCGAAGAAGCTTGGGCTGTATGCGGTTCGTCGGAGTCGATTTTTCTGGAGACCTATGCCGACCTCGATGCACCGGACGAGGCGCTGCTGGCCAAATGGTCGCGCATCCGGCAGCTCCGCGATGCAGTGAACAAGGACATCGAAGCCTTGCGTGCCGAAGGCAAAGTCGGCTCGTCGCTGCAGGCTGAAGTGACGCTGACCGTCGCGGCCGACGACGCCGCATTGCTGGCCAGTCTAGGGGACGATTTGAAATTCGTTTTTATCACCTCGGCGGTTGATCTGGTCGCAGGTAGCGCCCTTTCTATCAGCGCCAGAGCCAGTGCCAACACCAAATGCGAGCGCTGCTGGCATTACCGCGACGACATCGGCAGCGATGCTGGGCATCCGACCCTCTGCAGCCGCTGCACCAGCAACCTGTTTGGGCCGGGTGAGCATCGCCGCTTCGCCTGACACGGCCTGGGTTGCGACTGGAGGCGGTCGCAACCCAAGTGCAGCAACCAACAACAACCAACAACAACAACCTGAGGGAAATAAATGACCAAAGCTCCTGTCAAAAAAACATCCGGCGGCATGCTGCCCTGGCTCGGCCTTGCACTGCTGATCGTCATTGCCGACCAGCTCACCAAGACCCTGATCCTGGGCAACTACCACCTCGGCGACGCCACCTTCATCACCGGCTTCTTCAACATCGTGCGGGCGCACAACACCGGCGCTGCGTTTTCGTTTCTGGCTTCGGCTGGCGGCTGGCAGCGCTGGTTTTTCACCGGCATCGGCATCGCGGCCGCGATTTTCATCGTGTGGATGCTGCGCTCCAGTGCGGCGCAAAAGCTGTTTTCGTTTGCGCTGGCCTGCATTCTGGGCGGCGCGGTCGGCAACGTGATCGACCGCAGCCTGCACGG
Organism: Polaromonas sp.; assembly: GCA_026786065.1. Lineage (GTDB taxonomy): Bacteria > Pseudomonadota > Gammaproteobacteria > Burkholderiales > Burkholderiaceae_C > Polaromonas. Next base: position 1,006 of record JAJAYS010000067.1, on the reverse strand, counting down.
CTACGTCGTCGATTTTCTCGACTTCCATTGGGCCGGCTGGCACTTTCCGGCCTTCAACGTAGCCGACAGCGCGATCTCTATCGGCGCGGTCTGCCTGATCCTCGACGAGTTGCTGCGGGTGCGCCGCGCCCGCTGACCGACAGCTAGCCAGTCGCTATTATTTAAATAGCTGCTTACGCCCTATTTTATTGGGCTGCAGCCCGATTCTTCTCAAGAAACAGGCTGCAGCGGGCCGTCCAAGCCTACAGGGTCAAAACCGTGCAGCCGGTGGTCTTGCGGGCTTCGATTGAGCGGTGCGCCTCGGCCACATCGGCCAGCGCGAACCGCTGGTCGATGCGAATTTTGACTTGCCCGCTGGTCACCATGCCGAAAAGGTCGTCGGCCATGCGCTGCGTGACTTCACGGGTTGCGATGTGGGTGAACAGCGTTGGGCGCGACACATAGAGCGAGCCCTTGGCCGCCAGCAGCCCGAGGTCCAGCGGCTCGACCTTGCCGGAGGCATTGCCGAAATTGGCGAGCAGGCCAAACGGGCCCAGGCAGTCGAGCGACTTCAAAAAGGTGTCCTTGCCGACCGAGTCGTACACCGCCTTCACGCCCTTGCCACCGGTGATTTCCTTGACCCGCGCGACGAAATCCTCGCGGGCGTAGTTGATGACGTGGGCTGCACCATGCTCTTTGGCCAGAGCGCATTTTTCGTCCGAACCGGCAGTGCCGATCAGCTCCAACCCCAGCGCCCGCGCCCACTGGCAGGCGATCAGGCCCACCCCGCCGGCGGCCGCATGGAACAAGATGAAGTCGCCACTCTCCAGCCCGCCCTGCGGCAGCGTGCGGCGCAGCAGGTACTGCGCCGTCAGGCCCTTGAGCATCATCGCCGCACCGGTCTCGAAGTCGATGGCGTCGGGCAACTTGCAGACGCTCTTGGCCGGCATCACCCGCAGATCGCAGTAGCTGCCTGGCGGCTGGCTGGCGTAGGCTGCACGGTCGCCGGCCTGCAGATGCGTCACGC
>JAJAYS010000066.1 GCA_026786065.1 Polaromonas sp. | reverse complement strand
GTTCATGGTCCGTTCGATGTTCAGCTCACCGCTGGTCATCGACGAGACGCGCATGAATTCGACAAGCCCAGGCTTTGGGTGAGTCAATCGGGCATATTCAGCACGCGAGATCACCACGGCCACAGGCTCGCCGCGCACCGTGATGCCTTGCGGCTCGTCGCTGAGCGCGCGCTTGATTAACTCGCTGAATTTGCCTTTTGCTTCCTGCAGTCGCCACTCTGTCATGAGCACTCCTGTCTGGTCAGGCTAGTCGAACTGTAAATAAATACCACCTTGATGCGCGCAAAATTTGTTACTTCGAACGATCCAGCGGCTGAGCCCAATCAGCACGGGCGCTGACAGCTCCTAATTCAATAGCGCCTTCAACCTGCAGTGAGCGCATCCACAAGCGATTGGGCATGCTGCGCCATCAGCGCCGCCACCCCCGGCTTGGCGCAGCGCTGCAACTTCATCAGCAGCGCATGGTCGGCGCGCGCGATGCCGTGGCGGCGGTGCAGGTCGTGCTGAATCTGGCCCAGCAACGACGCGGCCATTTCTGCGTCGGCCAGCGCCCGGTGGGCGCGGCCGGCGCGCGGCAGGCTGTGGTAGTCCACCAGCACGCCGAGCTTGTGGCTCGGTGCGTGCGGGTACAGCCTGCGCGACACCAGTAGCGTGCAGGCGAAGCGGTGCGCAGCGGGCTCATCGGCCCGCGCCAATTCGGCCTGCCAGAACTTCGCGTCGAACGCGGCGTTGTGCGCCACCAGCGGTGCGCTGCCAACGAATCGGCTGGCGTCCCGCATCACGCGGTCAGCAGGCGGTGCGGCGGCGACCATGACATTGCTGATGCCAGTCAGGCTGGTTATGAAAGCCGGTATGTGAACACCAGCGTTCATCAGGCTTTGAAAGCGGTCCACCACCTGGTTGCGTTCCAGCAACACGATGGCGACTTCGGTGGCGCGGCTGCCCATCGCGGGCGACAGGCCGGTGGTTTCGAAGTCGATGACCGCGATGAGACTCATGACAACGCCCGGGCAGGCAGCATGGCCCACAGGGGCACGGCCTCGATCCGCTCGGCAAGCGGGTAACGATGCAGGCCGGGGTACACCACGTAGAGCGCGTCGAGCTTCAAATCGTTCATGGCAATACGCATGCTGGTGGTGACGCGGGGCGCATCGGCGCGCTTGAACTCCACGCCGATACGCTGGCTTCCTTTGAACATGAGCAGGTCCAGCTCGGCACCCTGGTGGGTGGCCCAGAACCAGGCCTGATCGGGCCGGGCGAGGCGCAACACCTGTTCGAGCGCAAACCCCTCCCAGCTCGCACCACTTTGCGGATGCGCCAGCAATTGCGGCAGCGTTTGCAGGCCCATCAGCGCGTGCAGCAAGCCGGTGTCACGAAAGTAGATTTTGGGTGCCTTGACCTGTCGCTTGCCCAAGTTCTCGTGCCAGGGCTGAAGCTGGCGAATCATCAGCGTCTGCGTCAAGGTGTCGAGATAGCGCCGAATGGTGGGCTCGGACACGCCCATCGATTGCGCCGGCGGTGCGGCCGACCAGATCTGGCCGTGGTAGTGCGCCAGCATGGCCCAGAAACGCAACATCGCCGGGGCTGCGATGTTGATCCCCAGTTGCGGCAGATCCTGCCGCACATGGTCAGCTGCCGCCTGACTGCGCCAGACCAGCGAGTCTTCGTCGCTCGCTGCCAGGTAGGCGCGCGGAAAGCCGCCGCGCAGCCACAGCCGGTTCGCGACGTCATCGGTAAAGGAGCCGCCACTCGCGCTGACTTCTTCAAGATCGAAGCCAGCCACGTCAATCGTTTCAACCCGCCCGAGCAGCGATTCACCCGCTTGCTGAAGCAACTTTGGCGACGCACTGCCCAGCAACAAAAACTGGCCGGGCCGGTTGCTTCGGTCCATCAGCACCCGCAGCAGTGGGAACAGACCGGGCCTGAGCTGCACTTCGTCGATGACGACAAGGCCGGCAAGCGATTCCAGCGCCTGCGCCGGATTCTTCAGCCGCTGGGCATGCGGCGGGTACTCCAGGTCGAAGTAGTTGGGCGATTGGCGATCCAGAAACTTTTGCGCCAGGGTGCTCTTTCCCGATTGCCGGGGGCCACTCAGCACAACGCCGCGTGCGCGGCCCAGCGCCTTTTGAATGGAAAGCTCCAGGTCGGTACGCGTCAGCATCAGGAAATGATAGCACGGCTCCAAAATTTACCATGAAATTCCCACTTTTCGTATTCTTTTTTCATGGTAATTAAGAAAAAACGGATTGGCTCACGAAACAATCGGCCAATTTGCCTGTACCGGGAACCGGCATTGCGAAACTCGGCGCCCGACCGCTCATCAGGTCATCTCACCGGTAAAAGACCTCAACCTTGCCCTTGAGCTTGATCAGCAGCGGCTGCCCCTTGCGGTCGCGGGCTTTGGCGGCAGGCACTTTGACCCAGCCTTCGCTGATGCAGTATTCATCGACGTCGAAGCGTTCTTTCCCGCTTAAGCGGATGCCGATGGCATGCTCGAACACCGCGGCACTGTGGTGCGGACTGCGCGGGTCGGTGGAAAGCCGGTCGGGCAGCGGCGCGCTAACGGAGGCTTGGGGTTCGACTTGAACCTGAGCTTGGGAATGGGTTTCAGTCATGCTGACAACTTCAAACGTCGATGTTCGCTGCCCGCAGCGCATTCGCCTCAATGAACTCACGGCGCGGCTCGACGTCGTCGCCCATCAGCATCGTGAACACGTGGTCGGCTTCGATCGCGTCGTCGATCTGGATCTTGAGCAAACGGCGTACCTGCGGATCCATCGTGGTTTCCCAAAGCTGGACCGGATTCATCTCGCCGAGGCCCTTGTAGCGCTGGCGCGAGGTGGCGTTTTCGGCCTGGGCGATCAGCCAGGTCATGGCCTGACGGAAGTCGCTGACTTTCTCTTCTTTCTGGCGCTCGCCTTCGCCCCGCATGACCGTGGCGCCGTCACCGATCAAGCCACGGAAGGTTGCGGCGGCTTCGGCCAGCATTGCATAGTCGGCCCCGTGGACGAAGTCCTGGGTAATGACGCTGCTTTTGACGTTGCCGTGGTGCCGGCGGCTGATGCGCAAAATGGGCTTGTCGTTGCGTGAATCAAACTCGCCGGCAACTTCGGCCGGCGCGCCGGTAGTGTGCAGGTCGCGCAACCTGGCCTGCAACGCGACCGCCGAGACTTCGGCGTCGGCAACCGTGTCCAGGTTCAGGGACACGCCATCAGAGATCGCCCGCAGCGCCTCGGCGTCCATGAAGCCACGCAGGCGCGCAATCACCGCTTCGGCTAGCTGGTGCTTGCGCGCAAGCTCTGCCAGGGTGTCGCCGCGCAGTACGACGGCTGGGTCGGCACCGGTTTGCACCGCCGCGTCTTTCAACGCGATGCGCAGCAAAAAGCCGTCCAGCGCGGCGGTATCTTTCAGGTACTGCTCTTCTTTGCCGGCCTTGACCTTGTAAAGCGGCGGCTGCGCGATGTAGATGTGGCCGCGCTCGACCAGCTC